>JAOZMR010000020.1 GCA_029934215.1 Pontiellaceae bacterium
TTGAATGGATTTCGACGATAAAAGCACGCTTTGAAAGGAAACGGTAAGATTACGGACTTTTCAGTCTGACGAATAACATCATCCTTAAACTCTGGCTTTCCGAGTATGATGGATGCCTCCTGCCCCAAACACATAACCACGCTTTAATTCCGCGATCCACATCACCCTGGGCGACATGCGCCGCTTCAACGTTTTTGTAGATGGCGATCGTATCATCGCTTGTCGTATTGATTAAATCGCGCAACGCTAACATTAGCGACGTCTTCCCGCTCTGATGCGGTGCATGCAAGAGAAAATGTTTCTTTTGATTGATCAACATCTTAATCTCGTCCAAATCCAAACGGCTCAATGGATCAATCGAATAACAATCCCGATGCATTGGTCCCGCCGTGTTAAAAACTTTTTTTGCTTTCATGTTTTTCACCTTCTTGTTTTTACCATTTAAAACGATCTTTCGATATTCGAAATTCTCCCCCTACCCTTCTCAAAGTCCCCAGATTTTTATTCCATCCTTGGTTTCTGTAAAAAGCTTCTCTTTCCACGAAATGCCATCTCGGCGATCAAACAATATGATATGCGATTCGCGCGCCCCACATTTATCTGCATACTCCGCCGTTTGCTTCCAGGCATCATCTTTGAGTTTTTCAAAAGCCTGCTCCGAATTTTCGCGGGCTCGACGTAGTTTTAGCTCAAAAATGATGCGTTGTTCTCCGACTGGTGAAGTCCACTTCAGATACAAATCCGCCCGCTTCATCCCCAGACCATACTCGCGCTCGATCCGACCGTGTCCATTTCCAACTCGCTGAAGAAACGCCTGAAAAACCAAATGCGGCGCGGCTTCGATGTAACCAGGAAGCTGCGCTGTCCAAATCTCGCTATTCTCACGCCAAAATTGACGGAACATCTGCAACAGTTTTTCAACATCCATCGACCCATCTGATCGTAACCACTCTGGCTCCATGAATTCCGTCAACATATGCGTTTGCAAGCTATCGGTCAGCTCCCTCGGAAGAACCTCTTTATAAATATCGTTCGAGATCATCAGACCTCGCGGCGTTCGCTTGATCAATCCCAAATCAATGCAATATAGCTCGTTTTGAGAAACCACAGCAAAGCTTTCCAACGGTTGATCTGCCTCGTTCTGTTCAACATTTGACCCAATCAACATCGGACGAATTACATCGCGAACCCGCTTCTCCTTCAATTTATCACCGAGCTGATCCAGATGAGTTTGGCGCGACAAAATCAACTGTTCCTTCGCCTCAATAAACATCTCCTTTGTAATCGTTCGGGTTCGGTCTCGATTTTCCATCATCTCAAAACAGACCTGATATGCTAGCGCATTCACCAACCAAGGTTGACCTCCCGTATAGCTCCACGCCAAATCAAACACCGCCTCTTCAAAAACCTGCCCAGTTTCTTCCGTATGTTGGAAATAAAGCGAACGAATATCCTCCTTCGAGAAGTTCCCAAGCGTAAGCGATTCCGACTTAATATTAAAACAGCTACCGCCCGTAATGATCTCTCCGTCCGACTTATGGATTTTGTAATCCTTGATATCCACCAATCCGCAGAGAATGACGCTCGTCGGAAACCTACGACTCATCCGATCTGGATAGCCAGCACGCAATTGACGCAAAACAGACACCAACAAGTCGCCGATCAACGAATCGACATCGTCGATAATCAACACAACTTTTTTATCCGTTTGTTCACACAAATAAGCGAGCGATGCGGATAGTGCATTTTTACCAGTTTTCTTTTGAAAAACCGCTACCAGCTCATCTTCAATCTCTGGCTTTTCCAAAATGAGAGATGCCTCATATCCCAAACTATCAATGATGGAGTGAATTCCACCATCCACATCATGTCGAGCGACCTGTGCCGGCTCCACATTCACATAGATGGCGATCATATCATCGCTCGTCGCATTGATTAAATCGCGCAACGCGAACATCGTCGACGTCTTCCCGCTCTGACGCGGCGCGTGCAGGAGGAAATACTTACTTTGAGCGAGCAACATTTTCACCTCTCTCAAATCCCACCGGCTCAACGGATCAATCGCATAACTATCGCGATGCACCGGTCCCGCCGTATTAAAAACTTTTTCACCACTTCATCCCCCTTACGCTCCACTCAACCAAAAACAAAACACATCAACTAAAACTTATACAATTATCCCAAATTAGATATGAATAAATAGTCACTCGCATTACCAGATAAAACCGGAGTCATCTTGGAATCCACACAAAACGTTCTTTTTTGAATTTCGCCGAGCAATTTGACTGGAGCCACTTCGACATTAAACATAGATCACAAAAAATCCCAGAGATGCTTTTCGGGGAAGATATTGATTCCTAACGCGCTTTTTAATCCGTAGGCGAGGATAAAGAAAACAACCAAAAGGATGATGGTAACAAGCGTAATCACGAGAATTCCCGATATGATTCCGCCTGCTATGCCTGTTTTTTTGCGGCGACTAACTTCTTCGAGTTTCGTTTTTTTACGCCTGTCTCGCCCGACTAAAACAACAAAATAGAAACGGACAAAAAAGAAAGAAACTACCCCTCGAAGATCCACGGGATGCTTTTGAAGAGGACGGCATGCACTAATACTTTCGATTAGTTTTTCTCGCTGTTCCTCGGTGAAGCTGTTCAGCGTGTCGACCCCGAGTTTTTGAAGAACAGCATGGGTGTATGGGTCGATTTTTAGCTGTTCAAATTCGTTTAGCTGTTTCTCTTTTTCGTTCATGAACGTTGGCTCCAAGCTAGTCCCGTTTTCACTATGCTGCTTCCGAAAAAAGAAACCCGAGCACCTTAAAGAACATGCCGGGAAGAAGCAGAAGAATTACCGCCAGAATCAGGAAGACGAAGAAAAACACAACGCCAACAATGAGTGCATTACGACTTTGATCTGAATTCATTTTAATTAATTTGAGCGAAGAAAAAAGAGTCGAGCGGCGGGCTTTTCGATGAGTTGAGTTGATGCGACGCCGACAAGGAGTGAGATAAGAGTAAAAGCTCCGATTTGTAGCAATGTCGAGAGAACTCCTCCACACGTAACCGATGCGATCCAGAGGAAAAAGGTTTCATACGAATTCGGAAACATTCGAATGAGATACCAGTGCCATAAATAGATACCATAAGACCACTCCGCTAGCGGAAACAACCACGTAAGCCGCGTGCTTTCTTTGTCCGCCCGCTCCTGTGTGAGCAACACAATCAGCCCGCCGTACGCCAAAGCCATCAGCGAATATCCCACCGTGAACATATACGCAGTATCTCTTTCGCAAAACATTGCGACAGAGATTACCGCTAAACAAACGATGGCACTAGGACCGGTGTGTTTTCGAACAGATAGAACCCACTGCGAATTCTCGCGAATAGAGAAGAATACGAATATCCCTATAAAAAGAGCGTCCATTCTGAAGTGAGAAAACATGAAGTGATTCGGACCGTACGGTCCTAAAAAGTACCAAATCGTTCGTGCGAGGATACTTCCGACCAAGACAATACCCGTGAGGCGTCCCGTTTGCGACGAAAGGCTTTGTTTCGTGCGGCATTTGAGAGCTGTAAAAAAGAGTGGAAAAAACAGGTATGCGTGAACAATAACGCCTAAAAACCAAACGGGACCGCAAACGCCTGTTGCTAAATAGTTGTGCAAAAAGGAGAAGTAAACCGGAAACCCAATCCACGGAGAAAGCCCGCTTTCACCGCCAAAAACGATACCGGTTCCGCACAACGCAAGAACCGTAATCAATACGTAGTAGGTAGGAATAATTCGAGAGGCTCGCTTCCGATAGTAGTCCTGCAAATCGAAACGATCCATATCGAGCCGTTGCACAACCGAGAGAGCAAAGAAAAAACCTGAGAGGACAAAGAACAAATCCACCGCAGTCCAGCCTACATTACGAAGCCTCCACATTCCCCAACTGAACACCCCGCCAACCTCTGGAAGCGTTGGAATGCAGTCCGCGTTTGCATGATGAAAAACAATCATCACTCCTGCAAGAGCCCGCAGTAGAGTCAACGCATTATAGGTCTGTTTTGTTGCCGTCGTATTCATTTGCATACCCTTAAATTTTACCGAATTAGCGGAGACTTCCGGAGTAGCGTGGAGCACAGTAGCAAACCCGGTCGGTTTGGTCAATATTAAAGATATCGCTCTCTTTATCGGCGATATAGGGCGATGACTTCTCATGAGGTACTATTTTTGCGGAATGCGGACAAAGAGGGAGCTCGTTGCTTTTGTGTGCAAATATAACGTAAAGCCCGAGACAGATCGCGACCAGTGCCGCAATTGCACGGAGCGGACGAAGGATCAAAACAAGATGCTCGCGCCGACGCGCCGAGCAAATCTCATTACGTACACAATCCTGCGTGGCTTCAAATCCGTCGCGGCGGTTTTGAATGTGTGTTTTGACTTTTTCAGCGATCTGTTCTTCTGTTCTCATTTTTAGCTCCGTTCAATTCTACGTCTGACGACCCTTTTTCGGGACATGGTTTTCGCGCAGTTTTTTCAAGGCGCGTTGGACGCGCTTTTTTGCGGCAGCCTCGGAGCAGCCAAGAGCTTTTGCCGTTTCGGAAAAGCTGAGATCGGCTGCGTAGCGAAGGGTGAGAGCTTCGCGGTCGCCCGACGGGAGCGCTGCGATTAGGGCATCGAATTCGTCCGGTCGTTCGACGTTGGCGACCTCTGGGATTTCTTCATAAAAGGCATCGTGTTTCTTTTTACGGCGCATCTCTTTGCGAATGATATCGGTGCAGATGTTACGGAGAATGGCGTAGAACCACGGTGCGAATCGGCGTCCATCATATTTTTTACGCTTGCGAACCACGCGAATGAATGTTTCTTGTACGGCATCGATTGCGTTTTCTGAGTCGAAAAGTCGGATTTCGGCGATATGTAGTGCTGCGCCGTAATGACGGTTCATGAGCTCGCCGTAGAATGCATCGTCGAGCGTATTGCAGAACGAATCCATCAGAGCTTCATCGGTATAATTTGTTAGATCTTCACAGGGCATAAGCTCGAACGGTGACGAAAGAAGTTTTCTTCTGCAAGCAAATTGTCTTTTTTGCAATGGACGAAGCGTATTGAATGGAAATCAAGGAGTGAATGAATGACGGGTAAAAAGATTATATGGATAGGTTTGGTGCTGGTGGCGGTTCTTTGCTGGCTGCTTTTTTTGATTTCGAAGCCGACGGATAGTTCGACTGGCGAGGAGCCTTTGCTTTTGTATTGCGCGGCGGGGATTAAGCCGCCGGTGCTGGAAATCGCGAAGCAGTTTGAGGCCGAGTATGGCGTGAAAATTTATCTTCAGTACGGCGGCTCCGGCACGTTGTTGAGCAATGTCGAGGTGTCGCGCAAGGGCGATCTGTATATCGCCGCCGATCATAGCTACATCGAAATCGCAGAGAAAAAAGAACTGATTCGAGAGGTTCTTCCGCTGGCGTATCAGCGTCCGGTTGTTGCGGTGGCGAAGGGGAACCCGAAAAAGTTCCAAGGGTTGGAAGATTTAGGTCGTTCCGATCTGCGCGTGGCGCTTGGAAATCCTGAGGCGGCGTCCATTGGTCGTCAGACGAAGCGACTTTTGGAGTGCGCGGGCATTTGGGATGATGTCAAAAAACAGATCGAACGGACGGGTGTTTTTAAGCCGACGGTTCCGGAAGTGGCGAACGATGTGAAGCTCGGGGCGGTGGATGCTGGCGTGATTTGGGATGGTACGGTCGCTCAATATCCAGAGCTGGAAGCCATTCATCTGCCGCTGTTCGACGCAGCGAAAAAGGAAATCAGCGTTGCGGTGCTCGCGTCGAGCAAGCAACCAACCACCGCCTTGCGCTTCGCCCGCTATCTGAACAGCCGGGTCGGGAACGCTGTTTTCAAGCGGTACGGTTTTGAGGCGGTCGAAGGCGATGTCTGGGCATGGCGTCCGGAAATTACATTCTTTTGCGGGGCTGTGAATCGCCGCGCGGTCGCCGAGGTGATCAAGGCGTTTGAGCTGCGCGAAGGAATCACCGTCAACACCATCTATAACGGGTGCGGCATTCTGACGGGGCAAATGCGAACGATTCAGCAAAAAGAAGGTAGCGCAGGCTTCCCTGATGTCTATATGGCGTGCGACCGATACTATCTCGAAAACGTCCGCGAGTGGTTTCAGGAAGATGTCGAAATCTCCGACGCCGACATCGTGATTGCCGTTCCAAAAGGAAACCCGAAAAATATTCAAACCATCGCGGATTTGGCAAAGCCGGGCATGCGCATTTCAGTCGGTCAGCCCGAGCAATGTACCATCGGCGCCCTCACGCAAATCATGCTCGAAAAAATGGGCGTCTATGAAAACGTCATGAGCAACACCGTCATGCAGACCGCGTCGTCGTCGATGCTGATTCCGACCGTAACCACCAAATCCGTCGACGCAACCATCTCCTACATCACCGACACCAAAGCCGAGAGCGACAAAGTGGAAGCCGTGTACATCGACTCGCCGTTTGCCAAAGCGGTTCAGCCCTTCAGCATCGCTTGCTCCAGCGATCAAAAACATATGGGGCGCCGCCTGTTCCGGGACGTCGCCGCCGCCGAGAAGCATTTCGAAGATGCCGGATTTCATTTCCGATTAAAAAATGAAGAGTAAAACCATTTCCTTTTCGCACTTTTGAACGAAATCGCTACTATTCCCTCAAAATGACGCAAAAACAAACCATTCGTTCTGGGCTTCCCGACTCCCTATTTTTCCTCTGCATGAGCATCATCGGCGGGTCGTACGTTCTACTGATCGTCCTGCTACTTCTCGCCGATGTCGCCTACATGCTACAAGGCGCCGGCTGGCGCGAAATCATTTTTGCAAACCCGATGGTGCTGGCACTCGCACAGCCGGAAATCCGCTACTCCGTCGTTCTGAGCCTGATCTCCTGCACGCTCGCGGCGGTTCTCTCGCTATTCGTCGCCGTTCCCGTCGGATGGCTTCTTTCCCGATTCCGTTTTCGCGGACGCAATCTCATCGACGCCATCCTCGACATACCCATTGTCCTACCGCCGCTGGTCGTCGGGTTGAGCCTTCTCATCCTATTCCAATTTTGGCCGCTCACCGCGCGGATTCCAATCCTTGGAAAATCGTTGAACGAGCTGGTGGTCTACCAAATCCCTGCCGTCATACTTGCGCAATTTGCCGTCGCCGCAGCCTTTGCCGTACGCACCATGAAAGCCACCTTCGACGGGATCAACCCGCGCTGCGAACAAGTCGCACTCACGCTCGGCTGCTCACGCGCTCAATCCTTCATGCGCGTCGCACTGCCCGAAGCGGGGCGTGGAATGCTCACCGCCTTCACCCTCGCCTGGGCCCGCGCGCTCGGCGAATTTGGGCCACTCCTCATATTCGCAGGCGCCACACGCAACAAAACCGAAGTCCTTTCCACCACCGTCTTTCTCGAACTCAGCATTGGCGACCTCGAAGCCGCCGTCGCCGTCTCGCTCATCATGGTCTTTGCCGCCGTTTCCGTACTACTCATCACCCGAATCTGGGGCGCAAAGGATGTCATGATATGATTCATCTCGAAAACATAACCGTTCGTGCCGGACAATTTGAGTTGGCGAATGTATCGCTCGAACTACCGAGCGGATCGTACGGCGCACTCATGGGGCGCACCGGTTGCGGGAAAACCACCTTGCTCGAAGCCATCATCGGACTCAAACCCGTTCAACGCGGAACCCTTTGGATCGGCGGGCAGGATGTGACGCGCCGAAAACCCGCCGCACGCGGCATCGGTTACGTTCCGCAAGACGGCGCACTCTTCTCCACCATGACCGTACGCGAACAACTCGCCTTCGCCCTCGAAATCCGCCGCCAGCCAAAAGACAAAATCCAGCAACGAGTCAACGAACTCTCCGACTGGCTCGGAATCGACGCACTCCTCGAACGTCACCCCTTCGGACTCAGCGGCGGCGAGCGGCAACGGGTCGCACTCGGACGCGCGCTATCATTCCGCCCCGAGATTCTCCTCCTCGACGAACCACTAAGCGCGGTTGACGAAGAGACGCGCGACGAGATGTACGAACTGCTTCGCCGCGTACAAAATGAAACCAGCGTCACCATCTTGCACGTCACCCATAACTCGGAAGAAGCGCGCGAATTGGCGGACACTGTTTTCGTATTGAGAGACGGGCAAATCACGGAGGAATGACCGCGAAGACCCTAAGAAAAGATACGACATGAGGGGTTCCAAGCATTGGAATAGGTAGGTCAAATCAAGCGAGTTCAGTGTTACTCGCGGGGTTTCGCAGGCGACTACTTTTTATGTAGATGCGTCGCGATCGGACATGTCTCTTTGGCAAAAAAACCAACAAATGTATAATTGATGTATTTGCAGGGTTTTAGAGAAAAAATCTGCGTTTTTTCACTTTTGTTCTTCTGGGTTAAACCCTCGCTTGCCTCTGAGGTTGTTCTTGGCTACACTTCCGCCTTTCCGTTTTCCATTAAACTATAAGGATTGTGACCGATGAATAAAGATTACAGCTCATATATCGATAATACCCCCAACGCAGAAGGTAACTTTGGAGACTACGGCGGCGCGTACCTTCCGCCGCAACTTGTAGGTCCCATGAAGGAGATCCACGAGGCGTATCTTAAGATTAGCCAGTCCGCAGATTTCATCAATGAACTGCGCGAAATTCGTAAGCATTATCAGGGACGCCCGACCCCGACCTATCATGCTAAACGCTTGTCAGAAATGTGCGGCGGCGCTGAGATTTATCTCAAGCGCGAGGATCTGAATCATACAGGCGCACATAAACTCAACCATTGTATGGGTGAAGGTTTGCTTGCTAAAACGATGGGGAAAAAGAAGCTTATTGCTGAAACGGGGGCGGGGCAACATGGCGTTGCTCTTGCCACTGCCGCTGCTTATTTTGGCCTCGAGTGTGAAATCCATATGGGCGAAGTCGATATCGTAAAAGAGCATCCAAATGTGATTCGTATGAAGCTGCTGGGGGCCAAAGTTGTCCCTGTTTCTTTCGGTCTCAAAACACTGAAGGAAGCGGTTGATTCCGCTTTTCAGGCGTATCTCGTTGATCCTGAAACCTCAATCTATTGTATCGGTTCCGTCGTTGGACCGCATCCATTCCCGATGATGGTGCGCGATTTTCAGCGTGTTGTCGGAATCGAGGCGCGTGAGCAGTTCCAGGAGATGACTGGGAATCTGCCTGATGTTATTACCGCCTGCGTCGGCGGCGGCTCGAATGCGATGGGGCTTTTCTCTGCTTTTCTCAACGATTCATGCGAGATCTGGGGTGTTGAGCCCATGGGACGCGGGCCCGATATGGGGGATCATGCAGCGACGATGACGTATGGTATGCCTGGTATCATTCACGGGTTTAAATGCTACCTTTTGCAAGACGAAAAAGGCGAACCCGCGCCCGTCTATTCTATTGCCAGCGGGCTCGATTATCCAGGCATTGGTCCCGAACACAGCCACCTCAAGGATGAAGGCCGCATTCAGTATACCTCCGCAGACGATACAGAGACCTTGGACGCGTTCTATAAGTTGAGCCGGCAAGAGGGTATCATTCCTGCGCTTGAAAGCGCGCACGCCGTCGCTTTCGCTATGAAAAAAGCGAAGGAAATGGGACACGGAAGCATTCTTATCAATCTCTCCGGTCGCGGCGATAAGGACCTCGACTTCGTCGCCGAAAACCACGGGTTCAGACCAGAATAGGAGTTGTTCCTGTTGCGACGGAAAACGTAGCGCAAGCGTCTTGCTTGCTGTTCTTGCGAGCGAGACATTTGCGCTACGTTAAACGTACTCCACGATTCGCTTTTGAATCGTTGTATCTGTTATTTTTCGCCGGCGATGACTTCGGCGATGTTGAGCGCGTGGTCTTTCATGCGGCGGTAGAAGTTGAGTATGTCGGTGTAGGCGATGCTGAAGTATGGTGAGCCTTCTTCTTTTTGGAGTTGCGCAATGTGTTCGCGGCGTATCTCTTTCATGAGTTCGCTAATGGCCGTGCCTTCGGTGACTGCCCATGTTAGTAGATCCGGATTTTCGGTTTTCACATGTTCGTTCACTTTTTTGATGTAGTCCGCAACTCGGTTGTGGAGGGTGAGTAGAGGGTTGAGGGCGGCATCGTCTATCTTGTATTCAACTTTCTTTACGCCTTTGAGGACGTTGGCGACGTAGTCGCTTAGGCTTTCATATTCATCAGCAATGCGCATTTGCATGTGTGCTTGTGTGGTGATGTCGAAGGGAACTTGCCCTGAGACCATGTGGCTGAGGAATAGGAATATCTCTTTTTGAACGTTGTCGAGAATCTCTTCGCGATGGAAGATCTTCTGTTCGAGTTTCTCGTCGGATTTTCCGGATTCTAGAACAGAACCGAGCTGTTCTATCATTGTGTCAACACTGTCCGCCATGAAGTTGAGCTGTCCCTGGGATTGAACGATCCCGATCGATGGGGTGTCGAGCATGCGTACATCGAGGTATGTGAGATGACTGATTTCTTGCGTGTCTTTTTCTGGAACCATTCTGGTGACTAGTTTGCCCAGGAGCCCAGCGAAAGGAAGGAAGACAATCACGTTTGTTACGTTGAAGGTCGTGTGGGTTAGAGCAATACCGGCTGTAACGATGACGCCAAATTGGGTTTCGTCCATTGTATCGATGCAGATATCCATTGGATTGAATCCGGTTCTTGCTGCGATAAGAGCGGAAAGAGCTTTGATGGCGAACGGGAAAAGGGCGATGAACCACGCGGTTCCTAGAAGGTTGAAGAGAACGTGGGCGTAGGCTGCGCGTTTCGCGGTGGTTGTGGTTCCGAGCGAGGCGAGCCAGGCGGTGATGGTGGTTCCAATGTTTTCGCCCATTACGAGTGCGGCGGCGGTTTGGAATTCGATCACGCCGGTTGCCGCGAGCCCGATGGTAATCCCTAGCGTGGCGGAGGAGGACTGCACGATCATGGTGAGAATCATCCCGACGGCGGCGCATTTGATGATGTCTGCATAGATCTGGAAGAGACCGCTGTCCATATGGATATGGAACGCTTGGAACCAGGCGTTGAATTCGTCGAGACCTCGAAGCGGTTTGAATCCGTTTTTCATCAGTTCGAGACCGAAGAAAACCATTCCAATTCCCATAATCGTCATACCGATGTAGCGCAGACGATCTTTTTTGGAGAAGAGGAAAAAGAATGCGGCGATTCCAAGGATTGGAAGACCGTATTTACCGATTTTGAGAACAAGAATCCAGCCGGTGATTGTGGTTCCGATGTTCGCGCCAAAGATCACGCCGATCGCTTGCATCAACGTCATAATGCCGGAATTGACAAATCCGACCACCATCACAGTCGTCACAGAGCTCGATTGAACCAGACAGGTGACAACTATGCCGACGATCACCGCCATCACGCGGTTGTTTGTGACTGCGCTAATGATTTTACGCAATCGGTCGCCCGCGACGGCCTGCAAACCTTCGGACATATGTTTCATGCCCAATAGAAAAACACCTAAGCCACCGATCACCTGCGATGCAATTTTAAAAAATAAAGCGACGTCCATAACTCATCTCTCCTGTTTTGCGTTTGATTTAAAAACAGGCGGACTTTATCGGTCGAACCTCCATTAGTCAAATCCTAGCTAACCGCTAATGAAAATCTAACAGAGATGGAATAGATTGATTGCTCGTTTATGAACCGCAGGCCCAGCTGTGATTTGTATGAAATGGGCTCAGATCCGAAAGAATGTCTTTTGGATGAGTTCGAAACTAGAATCAGGAGAAACACATAGTATGAAGATAAAATGGATTACACTCACCGCACTATTTGCGGTAGCAATCAACGCACAGGCGGCGAATCCCGATTTGACCGCTTTACAACAACAGCTCAATGAACTGTCCGCAAAAATTGCGCAGCTCGAAGCAGAGGCTGCTCAGAAAACTGTAGCACCCGCCGAAATGGTGGCTCGCATCGAAGAGCTAGAAAAGAAACCCGCTGTTCCGCAGTGGGCGCTCAATACAAAAATTAAAGGCGACTTCCGCTATCGGTATGAAAACCGAGAGGATAATGACGCGAATGCAAAAGATCGTCAACGAGTTCGTCTCCGGATTGGTGCATATGGGAAAGTAAATGATTCTGTAGATTACGGTGTTCGGTTTGTTGCTGGTGGTGGTGCAACTTCTGGAAACGATACGTTGGGTGATGGTTTTGATTCAACGGCAGCGAAGTTTGATCTCTATTATGTTGATATTCATCCAGAGCAAATCAATGGCACACATGTGATTCTTGGTAAAATGAAAAAACCATGGTTGGGTCGCACGGGTCTCGTTTGGGATGGTGATCTAAACCCTGAAGGTATTGCCGTGACGTATTCTACAGAGCTTAATGAAAATATGACCTTGCATGCAAATGCTGGAGCTTTTGTTGTTCAAGATGAAGAAGTTGATAAGACGGGGAGTGGAAGTAATGCTCGACTTCAGTCGGGACAGATTGCTTTGGATATGAAGGTCGGCGATGCAAAAGTTCAGGTTGGAGTCAGCGACTACTGGTTTGAAAATGTTGAAAGCCTTCTTCCTGTTGGTGGAAAAAACAAAAACAACACGGCAGGTGGCGGATTCAATATCGTAGAAGGGTTTGGTTCTGTAAGCACGAAAGCTGGAAATCTTCCGGTTAAGATCTACGGACAAATCGCTCAAAATACGGAAGCCGTTACTAGCGATGACACTGCATTTCTCCTCGGCTTTAAGTTGGGAAAAGCAAAGAAGCCCAGTTCATGGGAGTTGGGTTATAACTATCGTGAAGTTGGAAAAGACGCAGTTGTTGGTGCTTTTAACGATTCCGATTTTAATGATGGAAACACTGATTCTCGCGGACACAAGTTCGGCGCGAAATATCAGATTGCTAAAAACTGGCAAGCGGGTGCCGCTTATCTGATGACTGAAGGTTCCGCAAAAGATGTGGACACGCTACAGCTCGATCTAAAATTCAAGTTCTAGACACTTGATTACTGCCGCCGATCCATGCGAGTGGATCATCTGCAGGCCTCCGGTTTTCCGGAGGCCTCTTTGTTTGTTCCAAGGGTTGGAAATATGGATGAAAGCAGTATACTAACAAGACGCTCATCGTTTCCTAATATTGGAACGGTAGGTTGGTGCGCAAGTCGAATCCGTAATCTGTTCGTTAGATTGTCTATGTATGCGTAGAATGGTGAAAAACATGAAAAGTCGAATTCTAATTATTGAGGATGAAGAGGATATTCGCGAACTCGTTCGCTATAACCTTGAGCGCGAAGGTTTCTGTGTTGCGGAGGCGGAGTCGGGTGAGGAGGGTCTGAAAAAAATCTCGAAAAAAATACCGGACCTGATTTTGCTCGATTTGATGCTTCCCGGAAAAGATGGGATGCAGATTTGTCGGGAACTTAAACAAGATGAGGATACGAGAGGCATTCCGATTGTTATGATGACTGCTCGCGGCGAGGAGAGCGATATTGTCGCCGGCCTCGAGCTGGGCGCCGAAGATTATATTGTTAAACCGTTCAGCCCCAAAGTGTTGATGGCGCGAGTGAAGACCGTGTTGCGTCGTCGTGCTTCGCCCGAACCAGCCGATGAAGCGGTGCTCACGATTGGCGATCTAATGATCCATCCGGGGCGCCATCAAGTTACCGTGAAAGGGAAGCCCGTGGATCTGACAGCTACGGAGTTCGGTGTTTTGCATTTACTGGCTCGTCGTCCGGGTTGGGTGTTTACACGGTACCAGATTGTCGATGCGGTGCATGGTGAAGATTATCCTGTTACCGAGCGGTCGGTGGATGTGCAGATTGTTGGCTTGCGTAAAAAGCTGAAAAGTGCGGGGAAGATGGTTGAGACTGTGCGCGGTATTGGGTATCGCTTTGGAGAAATGTATTAAGTGGAGTGTTGAGAATATTATATGAAGACAAAACGACTTTTTTGGAAACTGTATCCGAGCTATCTAATTCTTACTGTGCTTTCGCTGGTCGCAGTGTTTTTTCTCTCCTCCTCTGCCTTACGTCGGTTCTCGGAAGGACAAACCGCCGACTCTCTTGGCGTGCAGGCTCGTTTCGCGGGCGAACAGTTGCGAGCCCAGTTCGGTTCAGACCTGCTCGCTCAAACAGCGGATGTTCTCGGAACCAAAACCACAGCACGAATCACGGTGATTCTTCCAGACGGAGTAGTGGTTGCTGATTCTGAAAAGGCTCCGGCTGAAATGGGGAATCACCGTTCGCGTCCTGAAATTCAGGCTGCGTTATCTGGACGTGTAGGCGAGTCGGTTCGTTTCAGCAACACCTTGAAAAAAAATATGATGTATGTCGCCGTGCCTATCTTGGATGACGCAGAGGTGATCGGCGTGGTTCGTACAGCGATACCGCTCGCGGAAATGGAGCAAATGTTCGGACAGATCCAGAGCCGAATTGTTTGGGGCGGTTTATTGATTCTTTTGCTGTCGGCGTTGTTTAGTGTTGTTGTTTCGCGGCGTATTTCTCGTCCACTAGAACGAATCAAACAGGGAGCAAAACGGTTTGCAGAGGGTGACTTTTCTCATCGGCTTCATCCCGGAGGTTCCACCGAAATTGGTTCGCTGGTGGAAAGCATGAACAGCATGGCAACCCAGCTCGAAGAACGGTTGAATTCTGTGGTCCAAGAGCGCAATCAGCGAGAAGCGGTTCTTTCAAGCATGGTTGAGGGGGTTTTAGCTGTTGATACCGAGGGGCGCATCATCAGCATCAATAAAGCCGCCGCACATTTTTTCCAAGGCTTGGAACCCTCGGCAGCCAAAGGACGAAGCGTCGAAGAGGTTTTCCGCAATGTAACGCTACAGAAATTTATTGGAGAGGTTCTTGCTGCAAAAGAAACCTGTGAATGCGAACTGCACCTTCAGAGCAGCCCGGTTTCCGATCTACAGGTGCGTGGCGCCAAGCTTCTCGGAGTGCAGGGCAAACGAATTGGAGCGGTTATTGTTTTTAATGATGTCTCCCGCCTGCGCCGTCTCGAAAATCTACGTAGCGATTTTGTTGCGAATGTCTCCCACGAGCTCAAAACCCCGATCACATCCATTAAAGGTTTTGTAGAAACTCTTCTTGATGGTGCACTAAACGACCCAAAAGAAGCTGGGCGTTTTCTTGCGATTGTTGCTAAGCACGCCAACCGATTGAACGCCATCATTGATGACCTGCTCACGTTATCCCGCTTGGAGCAAGGGAGCCTCGAAGAACTGGAAGTTTATCCGTCAAGCTTGGATGGCTTGATACGCCCTGCGCTTGAGATTTGTGCACGCAGATCCGCCAAGAAAAAAATAGAGATTCGAGTTGAGTGTTCAGACAAACTCACCGCCAACGTGAACCAACCCCTTATTGAGCAAGCGCTCATCAATCTGATTGGTAATGCCGTAAAATATAGTTCTTCAGAGAAAACCATAACCATTCAAGCACGCGCCGAGGCGAATGAACTGATACTATCTGTAAGCGATCAAGGATACGGAATAGAACCCGAACACCTCAACCGGCTCTTTGAGCGGTTCTATCGTGTTGACAAAGGACGCAGTCGGCAAGAGGGCGGAACAGGGCTTGGTCTTGCCATCGTCAAACATATTGCACAGGTTCACGGAGGGCGTGTTGAGGTTCAAAGCACATTTGGGGAAGGCTCGGTTTTCTCCATCATTCTTCCTCGAAACTCTCCATAAAACGGGCAGGATCAGTTTTAGAACGGGGTCAGCACCAGCCCTCATACAAAACGCCCATTTTAGAGTTTTGTTCCGCAAGTTGAATGAATCCATTTCAATCCATTTTCTCTAACTTCCTCCGAAGTTCCTCTAGCGATAGCGGTGGTGAAAAATCGTTCCGCACAGATTCCGCGCACTGATTCTTCGCACTTTTCACCACCCGCTATCGCTAGAGGAAGTCAGAGGAACAGCCGAGGGGGGGGGCATTTCGATTGAAGATTGCCGATTGCCGATTGAAAGAAAAGAGTTCCAACCATTGGAAACGAACTGGATCAGGTTTTCACAACCGCTACGCTAGAGGAAGTCAGAGGAACAGCCCTTCAGAAGGTCCCATCATTGTGCCGTCAATTATTCTGCGAAAATAGCCCCAGCTCCATCGCGGGTGAAGAAGGAGAGAGTTTTGGCAGAATGATTGACGGTAGACCAGAGGTGTTCCGAACGTGCTTTTTGTATTCCCAAAAAAGAAGCGACCCAAAGGGAGCGGCAATGATGGGACGAATTAAACGTTAGTGGAAAGTTTCGAGAGAATCATTGTTGAAAAACTGAGCCCGCCTGCCTTTCCATTTTTATATTTTACTCTTTGTCTTAATCTAGCTACGTTTTAGTGACAGTGTTTTGGTGTTTCGATACTGCAAATAAAGGAGATTACGCTTAACTTCCCGGATGTTCAGTGTTGTTTTTCCGAGCATCGGAAGAGCTCATCCGCCCTGCTGAAATCCTCCCATTCTCAAATCTTCCATCTTTCTTTGTTCGCCTTCTTTTGAGTTTAGTCTATGGTCTCCTCTATGGATAAATTCATTATTAATGGCGGAAATGTAATCGGCGGAAAACTTTCGCCGCGTGGGAATAAAAATGCGGTTCTTCCGATGCTAGCGGCGTCGGTTCTTACGGATCAGCCGATCGTACTGACGAATGTTCCGGATATTCGAGATGTTCGGGTGATGCTTGAACTGCTCGCGACCCTTGGCGTGTCTGTGGAGAAGACTGGCGGGTGCGTCACTCTTTGTGCGGCGGGGCTGAAAACTACAGAGCTCGATGAAGAACTTTGTCGGCGGGTTCGCGCCTCTATTTTATTGGCGGGTCCGCTTGCGGCAAAACACGGGTCTGCATTCATCCATTCGCCCGGCGGTGATGTGATTGGTCGCCGTCGTCTCGATACCCATTTTTATGGGCTTCGGGCTCTCGGTATTCAGATCTCAAATACGGTTCCTTATGCGTTTAAGCGGGTGAGTCTTCAAGCGGCGGATCTGGTTCTGGATGAGGCGAGCGTGACGGCGACTGAAAACATTCTGATGGCCGCAGTTTTAGCCAAGGGCGAAACCACTATTTTCAATGCAGCATGCGAACCGCATATCCAGGACCTCGCAAATTTGCTCGTGAAAATGGGCGCACACGTTTCTGGGATAGGAACCAATCGGCTGGTTGTTCGCGGGGTTGAGAAGCTTGGAGCTGCCGAACATTGTGTTGCTCCAGACTATATCGAAACGGGGAGTTTTCTCGCAGCCGCAGCCGTTACGGGCGGGGCCCTCGAGATCGATATGCCTGGCGATGCGCTGACTCTCAGCGTTCTGGGTAAAGGCTTCGAGAAGCTGGGCGTTCACTGGACGGTGAAGGAGGGCACTCTGTTTCAGGCGTTAGTGGACAACCGGAATACTCTTCCGGACCTTGGAAATTTTACTCCAAAAATCGAGGACGGGATTTGGCCTGCGTTTCCGTCGGATCTCATGAGTGTTATGATTGTACTGGCAACCCAAACGCATGGGCAGATGCTGTTTTTTGAAAAACTCTTCGAGAGTCGCATGTATTTTGTCGATAATCTGATGGCGATGGGCGCAAATATTATTCAATGCGACCCGCACCGCGTTGTTGTTAGTGGAACCACAAGACTCCACGGGGCGCGTTTGAGTAGCCCGGATATTCGTGCTGGAATGGCGATGCTGATTGCGGCGTGTTGCGCCGACGGCGAAAGTGTGATCGAAAATGCGCAAGTGATCGACCGCGGCTACGAGGCGATCGATGAACGCCTCCGAGCACTTGGCGCGGATATTGTGAGAGAATTGTAGAGTGCTCTATGGCTGTTGCGGCAGGATGCCCCATCGATTCGCCCCCTTTTTCTATACATTTATTTTTTGAAATTATCAGGAGAATCCAATGAAATTAAGATCTGTTGCCCTGTCTCTTATGCTAGCAATCGCTAGCGGCGCGCGTTCCGAGGAATCGGTTACAAATGCCTACGATGCGCTTGCGCTGTTTACGAAGGTGCTTGAGAATGTGCATCGAAGCTATGTTGATGAAGAGGATGCAGGTTATGACCAATTGATCCGCCATGCGCTCGCAGGAATGCTTCAAGAGCTCGATCCTTATAGCCAATTTCTGAACGAAGAGTCTTATAAATGCATGAAGGATGATACGTCCGGCCATTTCGGCGGCATCGGAATTGTCATTAGCATGAAAAGCGGACTGCTGACGGTTGTCTCTCCGATGGAGGATACGCCTGGCTTTCGCGCCGGAATCCTTTCGGGAGATATCATCATTG
>JAOZMR010000193.1 GCA_029934215.1 Pontiellaceae bacterium
TGTTGTACTGGTTTTTGGTACAACGATAAATTCCACTCCCCTTAGTGCCATTCGTTCCAAACATTGGAAGTGTTAGATGTGTGGCATCCTATAAAGTTTTCATCGTTCCAGATTTCACCAATCCAGAACTCCAATTCTCCCTCTCTCCCCCAACACTCCAACACTCCATTACTCCATTACTCCAATTCTCCAACACTCCCCCACTCCAACACTCCATTACTCCAATTCTCCAACACTCCCCCACTCCAACACTCCATTACTCCAATTCTCCACCTCTCCCTCCCTCCAATCCCCCAATCTTTGCGCTTTCAAATCCAACGTGTTTGTAATAGTGTTTTTGCATGAAGCCTGATTTAAGTGTGAAAAAACGAATCCCGTATGCAATTGCCAATTTGGAGGAGTTTCGGCGGCGAAACTGCTACTTTGTCGATAAAACAAAATATATTGAAACGTTAGAGGAGTATGTCGCCCCTGTCTATTTGCGTCCGCGCCGATTCGGAAAAACGCTTTGGTGTTCTGTTTTGGAGTGCTATTACGACATAGGACGGAAAGATCGTTTCGAAGAACTTTTCGGTGGAACCTATATCGGTGAAAATCCAACGCCAGAGAAAAATTCTCTACTGGTGATGCGGTTTAATTTCTCGGTTGTGTCGGTGAGTGATAATGGATCTGAGATAAAACGAAGTTTTGACAGCATTTGCAAGTGTGTTTTTGACGTGTTTCTCGCTCGATACAAAAATGAATTCAAAACATTTGACCACACATATCAAAACGCTACGGATCATTTGGAAAATATTATTCAGTTCATTCAAGCAAATAATCTCCCGAACCTTTACATCATCATCGACGAATATGATAACTTCACAAATCAGCTCATTACGACTCATCAGGACGGGCTATATAAAGAATTGACTACTGGGGATTCGTTTTTGCGTACTTTCTTTAAAGCGATCAAGGCAGGAACTGAGAGCCGGTCGGTTCGGCACGTTTATATCACGGGAGTTCTCCCAGTGACTATCGACGATCTGACCAGTGGTTTTAATATTGCTGAAATCATTACGTTACGGAAAAAATTCGTAAACATGCTTGGTTTCACGCAGGCAGAGGTTGACGATTATCTTGATATGGTGCGCGTAGGTTACGGGTATGAATGCGACCTGATTGCATCGCTTCGTGTTCTTCTGAAAAATTATTATGACGGATACCAATTTGCAATCGGATCCGAGCCGCTTTATAACTCCACGATTCTCACGTATTTTGTTCGTCAATTCACTGAGGAAGGCGAGTTTACTGAGGATTTCATTGATCCTAATCTGAAAACAGATATCCGCTGGATCCGCCGATTGACGCGCCATGAGAATGATACCTCTGAACTGCTCGAAGCCGTTGCGATTGATGGAGAACTGCCTTATGAACGAAGCAATATTCGATCCAAGTTCAATTTAGACACATTTTTCGAGAAGGAATTTTTTCCGATCAGCCTGTTTTATCTTGGAATGCTTACGATAAAAAACAACACGAGAATGGTTGTGCCAAACCAAACGATGCGCACTATTTTCACTGAATACTATAATGAACAGGAGCATTACAACGTCTCCGGCGGATACACCGAATATTTCGAGCAATTCAGCAGAGATCTTGATCTCACGAAGCTTTTTTCCGGATATTGGAAACGTTATATTGGGCAGATCCCCGCACAGGCATTTGATAAGGCGAATGAGAACTTCTTCCGCACTACGTTTTATGAGCTGTGCCGACGTCATCTATCCCTCGACTTCGTATTTAATATTGAAGTCAACTATCCTTGTGGGCGAAGCGATTGGGAGCTTCTCGGCAAGCCGCATACGAAATATAAAAACATCAAACAAGTTGCGGAGTTTAAGCACTTCACCGCAGCCGAAGGGAAGCGGTTAAAGATCATGGAGCTCAAGAGACCACGCGATGAAGATGTTGATCAGGTTACAAAATACTCCAACGAAATATTGAAAGATTTCCCGAAATACGACATCACTCGTTATGTCATTTATACTCTTGGATCCTCGCAGTATCGCATTTTCGCGCTGTAGCGTTCGTGGTTTTGTGGCTTAGACGGTCCTCCTGGAGGGTTTCAGTGTTCCGCTATTCCTCTTTTTTCTTTTTGATCAACATTTGAGCGATCATGAGTACCTGGCTGGTTGTCCAGTATAGGACGAGTCCGGATGGCATTTTGTAAAAGAAGAAGAGCATCATGATCGGCATCATGATCGCCATCATTTTCTGTTGTTGTGCGTCGCCAGCTGTCGGAGTGAGCTTCTGCTGCCACATCATGGTGGCGGACATTAGAAGCGGAAGGATGTTGAGTGAGCCGACAAATGGGATCATGCCCGCGAAAAGGTTTTCGGGCTCGGATAGGTCGCTGATCCAAAGGAAGCTTGAGTAGCGGAGCTCTATAGCGCTGCGTAATACGGCGAAGAGCGCAATGAAGACGGGGATTTGTATGAACATCGGAAGGCAACCTCCCATCGGGTTGACTTTGTGCTCCTTGTAGAGCGCCATGGTTTCTTGCTGTTGGCGCTGCGGGTTGTCTTTGTGCTTTTCCTTGATCTCTTTCATTAAGGGCTGGAGAGATTGCATCTTTTTCATGCTCTCCGTGCCTTTATGCGTGAGCGGCCAGAAAATAACGCGAATTAGGACGGTCAAAATTAGTATTGCAATCCCGTAGCTTCCGAAGGGTGCAAAATGTATGAGTCCCCATAGGAGTGCTTTTTTGATGGGGTACATGATCGGATTCATGAATTCCCAGAATCCAACACTTTTGAATTCCATGACTTCGGTCTGGTCCATGCCGTGCTTTTTTAGGAGTCCAAAATCTTTGGGTCCGATATAGGCGCGGGTTGATCGGGTGAAGGTGTCGTTTGCTGCAACTAATGTTTGCTCGAATTGAAGGGCGGCTGCGACTTCGACGATCTCTTGATCTTTGCCCTCGCCCTCACGACGAAGAGAAAGATCAAACCCATCGGCGACGCGTTCTGGGGTAAGAATCTGCACAAAGAATTTGTTTTTTGCGGCGATCCAGTCCACCGAGCGTGAGGAAATTGTTTCGGGTGTGGAGGTGAATGTGAGCTTGCCCGGCGCAAATTTGCGTAGTTTTTTGCCCCAATGGGTCATCCCTTCGACGGGAACAAATGTGTCTACACCTAGCGTGGACATTCCTCGCATGGTGGTGGCTCCTTTTGGGTTCCCCATGGGTCCCGTTGGGAGGCGGAGTTCGGGGAGTGCCCAAGGGATTTTGCTGGCGTTCACAAATGAGTCTTCTACGGTGAGCAGGTAGTCGCCTTCGAGTTTGAGTGTGCGTTTGAATGTTCGATTGTCGGCGAGTGGCGCGGTGTAAAGGAGTCCGCCGTCGATGGGTTCGAGCGTTCCGGCGGAGAGCTGGAGTCCGTCGTAGCGAAGGGCTGGCGCGGATGCAAAGTCGAGCATCACGGGGGCGCTGTTTTCTTCGTTGAGTTCTGGATAGTCCTTGAGTACAGAGGAAACGATTGCGCCACCGTGCGAAGAGATGGTGAGCTCAATTTTGTCGTTTTCCAATGTTTGGAACTGTTCCGGGGCAAGAGGTTTTTCGGTGCTTGTTTGTGATGCACGGGTCAGTTCTGGGGCAACTTGCTCAATCGGTAGAGGGGGCTGGGGCACCGATTCCACACGCTGTTCGACCGCTGGTTGTTCGGGGCGTGGGAAGTATTTTTTCTCGATAGCTGGGTAAAATTTCATCCAGCCGAACAGCATGACGACCAGTATTCCGACAATTATAAAATCATTTTTTTTCATAGTTATTCTTTCGTTAGTTTCTTCCTCTATTCCCTGTTTCCCGCTCTAGGGACCAGGTCAACCCCACCCAGATTCCATGGGTGGCATCGGCAAATTCGTTTTATGATCAGCCCAAGACCGTGGATCATGCCATATTGATTGAGTGCTTCAATCGCATAATCGGAACAAGATGGATAAAAGCGACAGCTTTTTGGAAACCAGGGCGAGATCGCCTTCTGGTATACGCAAATCAGTGCTGTTAGGATGTGTATCATCGGGTCACGTCTTCATTTTGCAACAGTCCGGTTTTTGAGGCAAGCCAGAGCAGCTCGGCTTCGACATCGGATTGCGTGGCTTTTAGGATGTTTCGACGGGCAATAATCACAACATCGACCTCTCCGCTGAACTGGTCTCGGTTCGCACGGAACGCTTCGCGCAAGCGGCGGCGCCCCAGATTGCGATCGACCGCACGGTTGCTTACTTTTTTGCTAGTAACCACGCCGAGACGAAGAGCCGCACCTTCACCTTCACGAAGCCAGAGCACCATGAGGCGCCCAACAAAGCTTTTTTTTTGCGCAAAAGCCTCCCTGAAGAGAGAGGCTTTCGTTAGGCGCTGTTTTTTTGAAAGGGTTTTTTTTGTCATTGGTTATATAATTAATCGTTGTTGAGGCGAGCCCAGCTCGTTCAGGTCCCGACAAATATCTAACAACAAATGTCAAAGAACCACCCTAAGCATCCGAAACAGTTAGGTGTTTACGTCCCTTCTGTCGCCGACGTTTGAGTATTGCGCGACCATCAGCGGTTTCCATCCGTTTACGGAATCCGTGTTTACGAGCGCGTTTTAGTTTCGAGGGTTGCCATGTACGTTTCATTATTCATATCTCCAAAAAATTCTAAAAGAGCGAGACACCCTACCAATTCGCCAAGCGGTGTCAACGTTTATAAATATATATCGCAACGAACAACACGCTCCACCCGCCACGAAACGCCGCGACAAGGGGGTGCGAGGTGGACCAATGCCGCCTTTTTTACCGAGTTTTCCAACCTTTGGATTTATTATGCTTGATATACATTCGCGAATGTATGTATAAAGGAATAAACGAAAGCGAGGATGTTTTTATGGTACGGCGAACAAAAGAGGAAGCGGCTGCGACGCGCGACAGCGTGTTGTTAGCGGCGTTGGATCTATTTAGCGATAAGGGCTATTCTCGTACGACGTTTAGCGACATCGCGAACCAGATTGGTAAGACCCGTGGGGCAGTTTATTGGCATTTCGAAAACAAACAGGCGTTGCTATCAGAGTTGATCGAGCATTTGTATGAGCATGAAGCCGAGTGGGTTGGTGTGAGTACGCGGGAGGTGAATACGCTAGAGGAGTTGCGGGCGATATTTGTGGATTATGCTCGTACGATTTTGGACGACCCAGTGAGCCGGAAGTTCGCCTTCTTCATGAACTATCAGATGGAATGGTCGGAGAAACTTTTGGCGGAGACGCATGTTCGTTTGAATGAGCTTCGCGCAACATCGGTGCAGGAGTTTCAATACCATTTTTCGCTTCCTACAATCGCCGAGCGCCTGAGGGCGGACGTGGATGTGGATGTTTTGACGTCTACGTTGCTGGCGTTCTGGCTGGGTGCGCGGAAGATGTTTTTGGAGGAGTTTGCGAATACGGAGTCGGCGGAAGAATTTGATTTGAAACAGAGGATCGGCGATGGGTTCGATCTGATTATGAGAGGGGCGTTGAAATGAATAAAAAA
>JAOZMR010000194.1 GCA_029934215.1 Pontiellaceae bacterium
TCAAAGCAATCGAAATTGGATTAATCCATTTGGCGATGGTAAATCAGCTTATAGGATTGTTCAAATAATAGAAGCCACAAATGTTAGTAGTATAGACTTTTTCGATTAAGTCCTTTTCCAGCCGAATATGTTGTTTTTAGGTTCCGACATTTGCTTCGACTCACTTCGCTCGCCGCCCGCTAAATTGGTTACAGGTGCTGAGCTTGTCAAAGCGAATGTCAGTAGCCTATATCACTAATTTTGAACTAAGCGGAAATGTCAATAATAGCTAATTTTTTTAGTAAACATTTAAAAGGATTTTTTTCCATTTATTTAATAAATCATTTATCAGATAACAAATGATGACAAATCAATTAGAAGAAAAAATCAAAGATGTATTTAATACAATTAGTGATAAAAGTTGGTTTTCAAATGATATTGAAGATGATAATTTTCAATTACTAGCATTAAAAAATTACTTTGGAGATATAGCTGGTAAAAAAATACTGGATATTGGCTGTGCCCGTGGACGGTTTGCAAAACAGATGCTAAAGGATGGTGCTATAGTAACAGGAATTGATTTATCTGATCATCTTATTGACGATGCTAAGAAAAATGTTCCTGAAGCAACTTTTTTTTGTGGTAGTGCTACAGACTTACCATTTTCCAATGAATCATTTGATATAGTCTATAGCGTAGAAACTTTTGAACATGTTCCAAATACCGAAAAAGCAATTTCTGAGGCTTGTCGTGTTTTAAAAAAAGGAGGAAAAATAATAATTATAGATAAAAATTATTTTGGTTTAAATCCAAATCTGCTTATTCCAACGCCAATAGACAAATTGTATAAAGAATTGACAAATCAATGGATGTATAAACGAAAATTTGAATTTAGAGAAAAATATTTCATAAAATCTTCTTTGGATAAATATTTACAGAAATATTGTTCTTTAAAAGAAACAATTTATCTTCCTGGATTTAGACCAGGGCAAAAATTACACAAATTAGCAAAAAAATATCCAAGATTAGTAAAAGTTAAAATTTGGTTAACTAATACTACTTATAAAGTTTTTCCTATTATAAGTCATTATATCATTTGGCGTTGGATTAAATAATCATGATAAAAATCAGTTAGTTAAACATGAATAAAAATTCTTGCTTCAATTTTTAATAAAAACAGGAACGTATTTGTTTCCCAGAGATTGACAAATGAGCAACAAAAATAAATATTACATAAAAGAGTTTAAAACTACAAAAGAATTTGACTATGCCTTACATAAATCAAAGATAGCTGAAGAAATTGCAAAAAAAGCAAAATTGTTTAAAACACCGCATATAATTAGTTTTAACAAAGAGAAAAAACAGATAGTTTTTGAGTATCTAGAAGAAAATAGTTTCATTGAACTTTTATATTTACAAAAATTGGAAAATAATGTTTCCGAATTGTTTTTTAGGATAGGAAGAGCATTATACGAATATCATTCAAAATCTAATATACCTCATGGTGATTTGCATCCTTCAAACATTTTATATAACGATAACTATATATATTTCATTGATTTTGCGATGCAAAAAGACCTTAATTTTAATTATGATAAAGAATCGCTATACAGAGATATTGCAGCTTTCTATATTTACACAAATATTAAATACCCAATTTGTAAATTTTGGTTAATTATGAGAAAGAAAAATAGCAAATTATTTATGCAATTTCTGAATGGTTATTTTTTCAATCAAAGTAAAAAATTTAATTATGAAGAATTTAGAAAATGTTATTTTCTTGAAAAAATCATTATATTTAAGCGTTTAAAATTGAACTGGAAAGGAATATTTGTTATGAAAGAAAGAAAAATGAAAGATTTAAATTACGATTATTCTTTAAGTCATCAAAATGAAGGATTTGGGACATATTACAATCAGTATGTTTACGGAAAAAATACATTTGATAGTGAAATATTTAGAATTGAGGAAGATATTCTTAATATTGTATTAGATAAATATGCTATAAAAAAAGAAACATATTTAGATTTTTCCTGTGGTACTGGGAGAATTCTTTCATTACTTGAAAATCAATTCAAAGAATCTGCCGGTATAGATATTTCAGCTGAAATGCTAAAAGAAGCACAACAATTAGTAAAGGAAAGTAGATTGTATCATGTTGACATAATTGCTGACAAAGAGTTTGATATAGGTAAATTCGATGTAATAACATCGTTCAGATTTTTTTTAAATGCTCAACCTCTCCTTAGAGAAAATATTATAAAGAGTATTTCTGAACGATTTATGGACAAAGAAGGAATTTTTATTTTTAATAATCATGGTAACAGATTTAGTATGAGATTTTTAACTGTTATCATGATGAAGTTATTAAAAGGACAGAAAACATTTACCATGTCAAAGAAAGATGTAGAACGACTGGTTAATAAAGCAGGTTTGGAAATAGTTGAGTATTACGGATTTGGTTATATTTATAAGACTTTCTATAAATTAATGCCTAAAATACTCTGGTGGTATATTGAGAAAATTATCTCAAAAATAGGAATTCTAAGATTTTTCGCAACAAACCATATTTACGTTTGTAAGAAAAAAAATGGACAATAAGGTAAAAAAATATTTCAATAATAAATTATTTAAGGAAACATTTTGGAGTTTTTCTACAAAAGGCATATCCTTTATCCTTTATGTCTCATTGAATATTTACTTAGCTAGAAGCCTTGGCATAGAACAATTTGGTGCTTGGTCTTTCTTTTTCTCATTTCTTACAATCATTTTTCTCATTACTAATTTTGGTATAAATCAATCATCAAGAAAGTTTATTGCACAGTACAGTGGAACTGACAAGATAAATTGTATTATTAGGAGTTCTTTTCGTCTAAGATTCATAGTTAGTACATTTTTTATCTTAATTCTTTTTTTTTTAAGTGAACAAATTGGTAATTTGTTAAATAAAGAATATTTTAATGAGCTTTTGCCATACTCCCTAATATTAATATTTTTTTATGGGGGATTAGAATTAACAAAATCTATTTTTAGTGGTCTTCATGTGATCAAAAATATTTTTTTTATTAATGTGTTAGAGTTTGGTTTAAAATTACTATTAGTGATCACGTTTTTTTCATTTGCCAAAGAACTTCTACAACTACAAATTATATTGTTATCTTTTACAATTGCAACTTTTGTAGCATTCATCTACGGTTATGTTGCTTTAAGAAGAAAATACTTTAATGAGTACGGTAATAATGAAATTCCAAAATATATGAAGAGTATCTTTTTATATAGTTTGCCTCTACTCTTCATTGGATTTGGGTTTTCCATATTTTCTGAAATTGATACATTCATGATTGGATTGATGAAAAACGACAAGGAGGTGGGAGCATATACAATTGCAAAACAAATAATTACCCAAATACCGCATATTAGCATAGCAATATCTATGGGAACAATGCCGATATTTGCAAAATTAAATAAAAATAATAGCCAAAAATTAAAAATATTTTTTTATAAACTATTAAAAATAAATTTTATTATTATGTTTAGTATTGTTGTTGTGATTATTTTGTTTTCCCACATATTCATCCCATTTATCTATGGAGAACAATTTCACAAATCTATTTTGCCCCTTATGTTTTTGACATTTTATTTGATATGTTTTTCAACAACAGTTTTTTTATCTGTTTTTCTGGATTATCAAGGTTTGGCTAAAAAACGAATGATTAACCTAATTTTTTCCATTATAGCTAATATCATATTAAACTATCTACTAATTCCTAAATATGGTGCTACTGGTGCTGCTATGGCAACCTCAATTTCGTATTTTCCTTATTTTGTATTAAACTATTTGGAAGTAAGAAAATTTTTTAAACGGCTTGAATTTATGCCACTTTCAAAAAATTCATAGATGTTTTACCTTTAAACCAATTCGATGTATATTTACTTGCCACAACCTTTATAATGGATACTAAAAAATATTTAAATAAAGATATTTCATCTTTAATAAATTGGTTATCCAATTCTGACATACTGAATAAGGAGCCAAAACATATTGCTCATTCAGTCAATAACGGATATAACTGGATAAAGCATAAATACAGCTATGTTTATAATGAAATTACCGGGTATGCAATATCTACCTACATTTATCTTTATAAAGTATATGATGAACCAAAGTATTTAAATCTAGCTAAACAAATTTCAACTTATTTGCTCAGTATTCAGGATAAGAATCCTAATAGCAAAACTGTCGGTGCTTTCTTTTATGCTTTTCAACAACCAAATTTAGAGCAAAGCAATCTTTATTATTGCTTTGATAATTTTATTATTATTCAAGGATTAATTGACCTTTATGAAGTAACAGAAGACAGAAATCTATTAGATGCTGCTCAAATTACAGCGGATTTTGTTCTTAGTATGAGTCATACAATAAATGATGGAAGTTACTGGGCGCGTTATGATAAAAACAATGATAAATTTGACTTTCCTACTGCCAAATTTTCAGGAGATAGAGGCATATTGCATGGCAAAATGGCAATTGCAATGCTTAAACTTTGGAATATAACGAAAAAAGAGAAGTATAAAAGGGGAGCTATTGAAGCCTTAGACTTTGCTTTAACATTACAAGAAAGTGATGGCAGTTTTTGGGCGAATATTAATAAAAAATATGTCTTTTCACATGCTCAATGTTATGTTTGTGAAGGTTTAGCTTATGCTTACTATGTTTTGAAAGATGAAAAATATTTAACTGCCATCAAAAAATCACTTAATTTCTTTCTAAGAAATATGCGCTCTGATGGTTCATTGCTTCATATATACAAAGATCAGATTTTATGGAGAAATTTCATATTTTCTATTTTTCCATATTCGGCTCTCGATGCAACGGCTCAATATATTCGATTAGTTATTTTTTTGAGCAAAATAGAAAATGATGCCAAAATTATCGACAAATATCTCTTAGATAATTCTGTAAATTTTCTTCTGACTAATCAAATCAAGCAGCCACAAAATAAAAATATAAATGGCGCACTTTGGCACAAGGTTTCAAAACGTGCTGGTATCACAATAAAAAGCCCTATTATATCGACTTGGGTTAGTCAGTTTGGGTTACAGGCATTAATAGAATATGAAAAGTGTAAATGTAGTGATGAAACTAAAGAAAACAATTTAATTATTGAAAATTTATATTAACCCTGGATTGTATTAATGGTATTAATATCAAATTTTTTAACTTCAGCTATGGATATTAACGAACCTATCAGACATTCCATGGAAATGCGATTTATAATTAACTTATTCTTAATATGGAATATATTTATGCTTTTTGAGAAATTGATTTTTTACGAAAATGCAAAGCAAAATGCCCTATAACCCATTTCCAATATATTAACTATGGATACAATAAAACACATTTTAATACTAAACTACGAATATCCACCATTGGGTGGAGGTGCAGCCAATGCTACTTATCATTTGTTAAAACAATTTGAAGACCAGTAGCATTTAACATTTTAAGATAGATATTTTTCATTTTAAAATAGGTTGTTATTGAT
>JAOZMR010000195.1 GCA_029934215.1 Pontiellaceae bacterium
TGGACGTTTTTGTTGTACTGGTTTTTGGTACAACGATAAATTCCACTCCCCTTATTCGTCGTCCAGCCCTTGGAACATCTTCAAGGCTTTAGCGGCTCGTTGGATTTTATGGAGCTGCTTCTGAAAACCCTCCGAGTTCGCTTTTTCTAGATTAGTTTGCCCCATCAACTCGATGGCGTGTTTTGCAATCCGTTCGGCTCTTTCGTAATCGCCAGCCAAAAAGTACGCCTCGGCTAGTGTGTTCCACATGTTCGGTTCGTTCGGAGCAGAGAGAATGGATTCGCGGGCATGAAGTAGTGCCTTTTTTTTGTTTCGAACTCCATCTCCTGTGGCGTAGGCCCAAGCGAGATTGTTATGAACCCGTGCGTTTTCTGGGGAAACTTCGGTTAAAGCCTCTAGAATCGATACCGCTTCGGGTGCGCGATTCATGAGAAGATATAGGGTGCTTAAACGGAATAGAATAGATTCGTTTTCTGGATCGGCTTTGAGTGCGCGTAGATAGGCGCGTTCGGCATCCTCGTATTCTCCTTCTTCGGAGTATTGAATACCTGTATCCAACAAGAATGCGGCTTTTGGGTTCGGAACATAATTTGTTGCGGCAGTAGTGGCTTCAATCGGTTCGATATTCTCCGTTTGAATGGTTTCGAGTCGAGGTGTTTCGGCGTTCTCTGTTAGCCCATGCTCGATGATTGTTTGGTTGGTGACGATACCTCTGGCTTCGATTTCAATATTCACAGGTTCGGCTTCTTCATTCAACTCCTGTGCAACGACAGAAACTGACATGGCAAATCCGCATAAAAAAAAGATGGTTGTTCTCATAAAAATCACATTCCTTTAATAACCACCTTTACGATGGATGGTTCAGTTTTTTCCACTTGAATGCCGTCTGGAACATCGATGCGTATTGGCATCTCATATTCAGCGGGCGTTGTTAGTCCCGTGCAATCCACATAGGCATACAGATCTTTGGCGGCTACGTTTTCGATGCGCTCGGGGCTTCCGCGTAAAATAACATTCACGTTCTCGGGGCGGATGCTTACTGCTTGATCGTTGTTTGATGCCAGAAGCGCACGGACCTGCACGTTTTCAATCGTGCGGGTTTCCCCTCGTTCGACTAATTCCATTTGTACCGCAACTCGTTCTGGCGATGCTGTCCAGGGTTGTCCTTTTACGGCTACGGCTACGTGCGTTTTGAACGAATTGTAGCGACCGTCTAGATGGATCGGGACAGTCCGAATCAATTCAAGATTTCGCAACCGTTGCTCCGCGCCACGAATCCGGACGGATGCGGGTTCGCACACTGCTTTTTCGAGCTGAACTCCTTCGGGGAGCGAGCCCTCAAATGTTGCTTTAATTGGTAGTAGGCGTTCCACTTCGCGGTCGATTGTCACGACAATCTCTGTTGGATAGAATCCAACGATGTGCGCCCTCGATGGTGTTTTGACATACCGCGAAATTAGTTTAACGGTCTGGCGTAGCCGGTCTGCACGTTCCGAGATGTCGAGTTCTACTGTGATCTGGTCTCGGCTGATATAACTGATGTCTTCTCGCGACCCTCGGAAGCGAATGCTTACGACATCGCTAGATAGTTCCAAGACTGCGTGACCATCCCCAGCCGTAACGAGTAAGGGGATGTCTGCAACGACCACTTCAAAACTGGTGCTCACTCGAATCCCTTGCCAAACCGCAAATGCAAGGATCAGGCAGATCAGTTTGAGCGCCCAACTGTGTGTGGATCGTTTCCATAGGGCGGAAATTCCTTGTGGCTTTTTCGGAGGGTTATTCATGGGTGCTTTCTCCGAAAATGAAACTCATTTGACCTCGCCCGGATCGCCCGCTTCGCGCTGAGCGCAAGAGTCCGCCAGACTCGCGACCCAAAAAGGTTGCGAGAATGCGGCGAAGATGCGCACCGTCGAAGCCGCGTTTCAATCGTCCGTTGTATGCGATGGAGACAACGCCGGTTTCTTCAGAAACCACAATCACAACGGTGTCGGATTCTTCCGTCATTCCAATGGCGGCCCGGTGACGTGTGCCGAGGTTTCTTGCGATACCATCGTTTTGTGTGAGCGGGAAAACGCAGCCAGCGGACGCGATACGATCTTCGCTGATAATCACGCCGCCGTCATGCAGCGGTGTTCCTGGGAAAAAGAGGGATGCCAGTAGTTCAGAGGTTACATTGCTGTTTAGAGGAACCCCTGTGTCTTGAATTACCTTCGTTCCCACTTGCCGTTCAATTGCGATCAACGCGCCAATCTTGCGCGAAGCCATTAGCAGTACTGCGTCGGCGATGGGATCGGCCAGCGCACGGCGACTCTTTGTTCCTATAAAGTTCCCCTGACTCCCCAAACGCGCCAATGCCCGCCGGATTTCTGGTTGAAATATCACGATCAACGCGAAAAAGAACCCGACCATTAGCTTTCCGAGCAAGAATCCAAGGACCGGAAAATCGATAAATTTCGTCAACACGAAGAGAGAGAGAAGCAGGATCATCAAACCCATAAAAATGGCAGAGCCGCGAGTGCCTCGAAAAAATTTGAGTAGATAGTAAAACGCCGCCGCGAGAATTAAGATCTCAACGCCGCCGGTCCATCCAGGAATTTCAAAGCTACTTAGCCAGTTCATAGTTTTGTAGTATATTCAAAAAGTTCACCGCATCGCAAGATTCCTTTACGTCGTGCACCCGCAAAATGTGCGCACCGCGCATGACGGCGAAAAGCGCTGCGCTAAGTGAGCCGGCTAAGCGGTCGTCGATTTCGCGCCCCAATAGCCGACCGATCAAGCTCTTACGACTCACGCCGATCAGCACGGGACACCCGATGGCCACGAGTTTTGGGATTTCACGAAGCAACGCAATGTTATGCTCATCGGTCTTTCCGAACCCAATCCCCGGGTCCAGAGCAATTTGACGAGGAGAGACTCCGTGTTTCATCGCAAAAAGAGCCCGCGATTCCAAAAAGTTCCGAACCTCGGAAACTGCGTCGGCGTACTGAGGATTCGTTTGCATCGTCACCGGCGAGCCCTGCATGTGCATCATAATGAGACCTGCGCCCGTTTCAGCGGCAACTGCCGCCATCTCTGGGTCGCCCAGCGCGGATACATCGTTGATGATATCTGCGCCAGCGTCGATCGCCGCACGCGCGACGTCTGCCTTTTGTGTATCGATCGATATCAGCGCATTCGTTTGCACACGGAGTTTTCCAATGATTGGAATTGTGCGCTCGATTTCTTCCAATGCTTGGACAGGTTCCGCGCCTGGGCGAGTTGATTCGCCGCCGATATCAATGATATCCGCCCCATCTCCAACCATTTCGAGCGAGCGTTCCACCGCTTTTTCCAAGGGTTGGAACGTTCCGCCATCAGAAAACGAATCCGGCGTTGCATTTAAAATGCCCATAATGAGCGTCTTTTCTGCGCAACAGATCTCCTTTTCTCGGCAATGCCAAATTATTTCTGCGTTTCTAATCATCTGTAAAACCTACTCCGTTTTTCCAACCATTGGAACTTTTTAGCCTGCGTTGCGATCGAATCTATCCGTTCATAGCGGAAAACCCAACCTGACGCGACTTGACTCCACCTGCTACTCATAGATAATACCTCCGATTCCATATACTAGCACTTTAATATCACAGGACTCTTTCATGATTGAGGTTAAAAATCTAACGAAAAATTTTTCAGGGCATACGGCGGTGGACGATATCTCCTTCGAGGTGAAGCGTGGTGAGATCATCGGGTTTCTGGGTCCAAATGGCGCGGGCAAAACGACGACGATGCGAATGCTGACCGGCTTTTTTCATCCGACACGCGGCTCCGTCAAGATTGCCGGCGTCGACGTTTTCGACCAGCCCGTGGAGGCTCGGCGCCACATCGGCTACATGCCGGAGAGTTGCCCGCTCTATCTTGATATGCGTGTGGATGAATATCTGACGTTCCGCGCACAGATTAAGGGCGTGCCGAGCCGGACTCTCCGAGCCCGCCGCAATGCGGTGAAGGAGCAGTGTGGTCTCACCGATACGGGCCGCCGGATTATCGGTCAGCTTTCCAAGGGATATAAACAGCGTGTCGGTTTGGCCGATAGCCTGTTGCACGATCCAGATCTTCTGATCCTAGACGAACCCACCGCCGGCCTCGACCCCAACCAAATTCGCGAAGTGCGCGAACTAATTCGCCAGCTAGCCAAACGCCATACACTACTGCTCTCAACCCATATCCTGCCAGAAGCAGAAATGGCGTGTCAGCGAATTATGATTATTAATAAAGGTCGGCTGGTGGCGTCGGACTCCACACAAAACCTCCAAAAACGCCTGCTCGGCGACTCGCTTGTCACTGCAGATATCCTTGGCGATCCAGCAAAAATCGGAGCCATATTGAAAGGGATGGACGGCGTGGATCGAGTGGAGCATGCTACGCTCGAAGGGGGGTGGAATCACTACCGAATTGATTCGGCAGCGCAGAATGTCCGCTCTAAAATTTTCGATTGCGCAGTTTCCAAGGGTTGGAAACTCCGCGAACTGCATCTCGAATGCCGCTCACTCGAGGATGTTTTTGTTGCCATCACACGAGGTGATGCCGAATTGGAGGTTAACTAATGAGAACTTTTTTTGCCCTTTGGAAACGAGAACTTTCGGCACTCTTCTTGTCGCCGATCGCGTATGTGATGTTGATGTTTTTTCTGCTGGTAACCGGATGCGGGTTCTACTGGCTAGTGAAGGAAAATCTTGAGTTGACGCGCGCAGTGCAAGGTTTAATGGTCGTGATCTGGTTCTGCATGCTGATCGTGCTCCCAATCCTTACAATGCGCACCTTCGCCGAGGAGCGGAAAAGTGGAACATTCGAAACAATGTTAACCGCGCCTGTACATGAAAGCTGCGTGGTTTTCGCCAAATTCGCCGGTGTACTCACTTTTTTCTTAATGATGTGCGCCCCAACTCTTCTCTACTTATTGATTGTCAGATATCTGGCACCAGAAACCGCCATGCTACTAGATCTCGGTCCTATTGTCGGCGGATACTGGGTCGTAGGATTAATCGCATCCGCCTTCATTGCGCTAGGTCTGCTTGCTTCCGCCATGACATCTAACCAGATCATCGCGGCGATCTCGACCTTCTCAATCATGAGCGTCATATTTTTCGGCGGACTCTTTGAACCACACCTCTCCAAGAATCCGATGGTGCGTGATGTCGGCGGATACCTCTCTTCCGCCCTCCATTTGATGGAGGCAGCACGCGGAATCTTCGACTCAAGAACCATCGTGCTATACCTGAGCCTAACATGCTTCTTTCTGTTCGGAACCATCAAAGCGGTCGAAGCAAGACGTTAAACGCATTCTATATCAACATGTTAGAGAACTAAAATGACACAAAAATTTTTTAATACAGCGGGACCGGTTCATCGGGATAATTATGCGATTGATCCGTTGAGCCGGTGGAATCTCAAAGAGGTCGAGCTGTTGCTCGACCAAAGTAAATATTTCCTCCTACATGCGCCGCGTCAGAGCGGGAAAACCTCAAC
>JAOZMR010000196.1 GCA_029934215.1 Pontiellaceae bacterium
AACTTTTTCGGAAAAAAGGGGTTGACTCAAGCTGGTACTCTGACCCCTTGGATGACTGACCCCTTGGATGATGACCCCTTGGATGACCCCTTGGATTTCGACTGTAAAATCCCGTCCGAAGTGAAAAAATGGGATTGATTTCCGATTAGAAATCGCTCAATCGACATGCACCTTAAAAAGACTGCCGGCTAGTGTTCGTTTTTTTTTGAATGGATTTCGGCGATAAAAGCACGCTTTGAAATGAAACGGTAAGATTACGGGCTTCTGAAGGGCTGTTCATTCAATGTTGGACGTTCGTCTTTGTTATTGGCTACTCCAACCATTGGAACCTTTTCGTTGCGCCCTCTGCGCTCGTCGCGTGGCATTCACCTTGCTTGAACAGGTGCAAGTAATATGAAAAATCAAAACATACAAAACGACGGGTTTATTAATAAAATGAAGATCGTCCACCGCACACCGGCGAGACGGCGCTCCAGTACAAAGGTTTCTCGCGTCATACAGGCGGGAAAGGTTTGCATGGACCACCGCCCAGTTAGCGTTGGCGAACCTCACCAAACCATACAAATTGTTCCAATTATGGAAAACGGACGAATCAAAGCTCTAAAAGCTTCTTGCTCTTGCGGAAGCGAATCGATTTATGACATTCAGTACACTGAACCACAGGAGACAACACAATGAAAATAACCCCAGATTACGGCATGATGCCGATCAATCCAATACGACAGAAGCAACACGCAGCCGTCGATGGCGGCACAACCTCGCGCCTTAAAGAGTCGACCGTATCGAATACGGCTCAGCTTTTATCCCGAAACCAAACCAATCTACAAAAACGTCTCTCACCAAGAGATGAGGTTATTCAACGTTTCTCCGGCAACATGACCGATCCGGTGCATCTTCAAGATCGAACGATCGATTTGATTATTCAACGTATGAAAAACATATAAAAAGTCAGCCGCAGAGCCGAAACTAGCAAGCAGGCAGAGATTTGACAGCCAAACAGATTGGGCTTGTTGGGTGAGAATCAAATCGTCCGATCGTGAATTTATCGCTATCGTGATCTGCTCATTCGTGATTAACTCTGTCGCATGAAAACAGAAAACATAGAAAAATACTCCTCGGCAATTACTCTCTCAGATATGGAAATTTTCGTGTTTCCAGAACTGCTCTATGCCCTTTTTCTCGCGAATATCATGAGCCCACGTATCTGGAAATGGCGCGACGATCCATGGTTCTCCAAGCTCGACAAAATGTCGCCCAGCAAAAAAATCAACCGTCTTAAGCAGTACATTATAGACCACTACGAATTCAATCTCGACCTCGATACCTGGGGGCTCACCACCCAAGAAACCGAACTGGAGAGGTTTTCCCCATTTATGGACGCAAAAACCATTAGCGGCTCCAACGCCCTATTTGGATACCAAGGCGACAAACACTATTTCTCTCTCGATATTCGCCGCCATTTCGGTCTCGAAAAGTATGACGATTTCGTGATCCCGTACTGGAAGACCGAAACCATCGAAGCGATGGATGCCTTTGCGCGGAAAGACAATTACCGCGTCGGCGCCGGCGAATGCGTTTCGCTCTCCACCCTCTACGCCGCCGCCCTCTACATCATCTGCGACATCCCGCTCGAAAACATTTTCCTCATGGCGACCCCCCTCCATTCCCAGAATTTCATTGCACATGGCAAAGGTTTTCTCACCAACAACCGCCGAATCGTCACAAAAAACATGTGGTTCAACGGGACGGAACTGACCGATAAAGCGCAGCGTGCGCTCCGCAACGAACAAATCACCATGGTCTTCAACAACACAGGCTACGTCCATAGCGTCTACCCAGATTCCACCATGCCAGCTGCTGAATACGACCGCTTCAAGCAAAGCGTGGGCGACTACCTCTCCACACCCATCACCTTCGAAATCCTCGCAAACTTCCTGCGCCAACACTCGCAATTCCAGCAATGTTTTCAAATCTGCCATAACTACCACGGGAAAAAACGCTGGGTCGCCGCCGAACGCGCATACGCATACGAACACGCTGCGTCCTACAAAGTCAGCGACAACACCCGAGACAAACTCCTCGAAGAAATCGACACCGAGGAATTCTACTGCACCCCTCTGCCCGACCGCATTTGCATGCCACAACTCGAAGAATTCTTCAAAAACAATCCCGTTCGGCACCTCGACGCCGACTCCATGGCGGCGCTCGGCGCGAAGCTAGATTGCACCAACGAACAGAAAAACGAAATGCTCGCCGCGCTCGCCAATTTCGTACACCTCGAACCCGAGTTTCCAACCCTTGGAAACTCAGGTTCCAAGGGTTGGAAAAAGATCGAACTCCCCCTCAGAATGCCCCGAACCGAAGTGATTTCCACCATTGAATCGATTCGTGAAGAAAATTCGGCGGCAGATTTGGCCTTCTATGCGATGCGCGACATGACCCGATGCGACTGGGCTCCCTACCTCAAAGCCTCACTCGAACGCAATCCAGTCGCAATCGAAGCCACAAAAACCCTCAACAACAACGACCTCTTCCAAACCCTGGAAAAAATGGAAACCGAATCCATATACGATGGACCACGCCTCGCCCAACCCGACGAAGTCTGGAACTTCCAAACCGGCGACGGGCTCGAAAAAGCAATCCTGCTTTCCGCAATATGGAAAAAAAGAAAACCAAACGCAACAATCAAAATCAGCGTCCAGCCAACCCTCGTTGAGCTCACCCTAGACGCGCACGAACTCACCTTTGAAACAAGCAAAGGACTGACCCAAGAAATCGATTTGTGAGAGAGCCACAGTTTGGAATCAAACCGAACAATTCGGTGCGCGACGTTCCAAAACGCTCGAAAAATCTTGCCTTAACTCTACCTTTAGATTTACAGTAAACGTTTTACAAATCACACGTTACCAAATTATAAGGAGAGTAGAGTCATGACTAAAGTAGCCGTATTGGTTTTATTATGCATGTGCAACCTGTTTGTTGTTGCCGAAGAAATTCCCAAAAAGGAGCTCAAAAAACTGAAAAGAAGCGTAAAGATTCTTTCAGTTTCAGATCGAAAAACAGAGAACCAAGAAGATGAAAAAATCTTCCTTCTCAAATTCGACACAAACCAGGACGAAGACAACGACGAGCAGTTTAAATATCGCTTTCGTGTTACCGTCGAAATAACCGACAAAGCAAAAAACACCTATTTTGCTCAGGTACAAGCCTCACAACGCGCGCTTCATGAGGACTACCTCGGAGAGGATACCTGGGAATTTCATATTCCAATCGGCAACATGGAACGCCCAAAACTATCAGCGTACGTCATCCAATACGGCATTCTCCATGAAGGAAAATTCATCCCGTTGAACGAAGATTTCGACGATGTAGACACCGTTGAAGAATTAACAGAACGCAGCCCAAATCGGCTAGACGGAAACATGAAGCTCTTTAAACACACCTACCTCTACGACGAGGACGGAACGGAGGAAGAGAACGTAAAAATCTACTAAAAACCTCTCTAGCCATGGCAACAACAAACAAACTATTCAAACTGAAAATCGAGCGCCCACGGAATATAAAGAACGATATTCTATCGGGTCTAACCGTTGCGCTGGCGCTCGTGCCAGAAGCCGTAGCCTTTTCGTTTGTTGCAAAGGTCGACCCGGCGATTGGTCTATACGCCGCATTCATGATGGGGCTAATCACAGCAATCTTAGGCGGGCGACCTGGCATGATCTCCGGCGCAACCGGCGCCGTAGCTGTCATTTTTGCGCCCCTCATGATTGAACTGGCCCAGCCAGGCATCCTCCCAGAAGGCATAACCAAAGAAGGCTACCTTTTTTCCGCCGTGATTCTAATGGGAATCCTACAGATGATTTTTGGCCTTCTAAAACTTGGTAAATTCATCCGGCTCGTGCCGCACCCCGTCATGCTCGGGTTTGTGAATGGTCTAGCAGTCATCATCTTCAAATCACAATTCGAAATGTTTCACATCGGTCACGGAGAACACGCTCATCTCCTCCCGATGATGGATCTCTGTATTATGGGAGGAATGATCGCCCTAACCATGGGAATCAGCTTTTTCCTCCCAAAACTCACAAAAGCTGTACCCGCAACTCTCATCGCAATTATCACCGTCACCGTAATTTCCCTCTTGCTTGAGAAACTCGGCATCCATGAACCACGCAACGTGCTCGACTTTGTACAAGATATGGATCCAACCAAAGAAACCATCGCCGCAGGACTTCCAACCTTTGGAGTCCCACAGATTTCATTCAACTGGGAAACCCTCAAAATGATCATGCCATACTCCGCGCTAGCGGCGGCGGTTGGTCTAATTGAATCGTTAATGACTCTAACACTTGTCGACGAGATCACCGAAACCCGAGGACGCGGAAACAAAGAATGCATTGGACAAGGTCTAGCGAATTTCGTGAACGGATTCTTTGGCGGCATGGGCGGATGCGCAATGATCGGCCAAAGCATGATCAACATACGCGGCGGAGGTCGAGGACGCCTATCCGGCATCGCCGCAGCCCTCTTTTTGCTCGCGATTCTACTGATTGCCGCACCCCTCGTAGAAATCATCCCCCTAGCCGCACTCGTCGGCGTCATGTTCATGGTTGTGATCGGCACCTTCGAATGGTCAAGCTTCCGCGTACTACCGAGCGTTCCGAAAATGGATGCATTCATCATCATCTTAGTCTCGGTAATCACCGTTCTACAAGACCTTGCCATAGCCGTACTCGTTGGGATCATCGTTTCCGCGCTAGCCTTCGCATGGGAGCACGGCAAAAAAATCCAAGCCAACATCAAAACAGACAATCACGGAACAAAAGTGTACCACCTTGAAAGCGCGCTATTCTTTGGCTCCGCCCAATCATTCAAAGATCTGTTCGACCCATCCAGCGACCCAAAGGATGTGGTAATCGACTTTAAAAACGCCCGAGTCTACGACCATTCCGGCATCGAAGCCATCAATAACATTACCGAACGCTACGCTGATCACGGAAAATTCCTACACCTTCTCAATCTAAGCAAAGAGTGTGAGACACTATTAAAAAAAGCCGACAACATCGTAGAGCTCAGTGTAATAAAAAACCTCGAATGGCACCTCGCCGTAGACGAACTTGGTTGAAAAACAGTCCCATTCGTGTGAATTCGCGAATAATAAATATCCAGCCCTCATACAAAACGCACATTTCAGAGATTTGCCGGCTCTTCACGAATGTGCGTTTTTAAAGGTTTTTCTCATGGATAGATTAGGTAGGTAATAAATCTTAAATGTAGATATATTTCGTTGTGATAGCCGTAGGCCTGACGGGTTAACCAGCCGATCTTGTTGTTGAATCCCTCCTGACTCGCACTGGTGAGTTTATCATGCTTCCAATAAGCCCAAAGACCATCAAGCCGTCGCCGAATCGTTTTGACCATCTGTTTCAAACAGAAAACTCCTGAAGTCTCTGTTTTCTCACACCAGTAGGGGTATGAGCGGTGCTCCGATTTAACGACAAGAACTTCT
>JAOZMR010000197.1 GCA_029934215.1 Pontiellaceae bacterium
GTCATTAAACCGGGAGATCGGCACTGCGACCATCTCCAGCATGGGCAACGCCACTACGTGCTTCACTTTCTGTTGACCGACGGGCTGTGCCAGCCCGCCGCCGCTCTGAATCTATTCACTGAGTGGGTCGCCCCGCAAGGTCAGGTTTGCACAGCACCGATGCCGGACGAGGTCCGCACGTTTGATCTGCTGGAGGAAGAATCGCGGAAGTCAGATTGTTATGCGGCGAATATTCAGGATGCCATGCTGGAAGCCTTTTTCTGGCGCATGGTTAGGGGTCTTCCGGTCGAATCACTTTCGCCACAGTTTCGGCGTCGATCAACTGAGCAGGAATTTGCGGGGAGACTCTACCGATTGTTTGAAGAGCATGTTCAGGATCATCTTTGTGTTGAGGAGTTGGCCGACTTTTTGAAAATCAGTAAGCGATCTCTTTCGATGAAATGTCGCGCACTGCTCGGCGACTCCCCTGCGCAGCTTTTCACCCGCTTTAAAATTCAGAAAGCCGTGCAACTGTTGATCTATACCGACCGACCCGTCAAAGAAATCAGCTACGAACTTGGGTTTGAAAATCCCTATCACTTCTCACGCGTCTTCAAACGAATTCACGGCTCCGCTCCATCCGAGCTTCGCTAACGCTTTTTCCAAACCTTGGAAGCTTTTTTTTCCAAGGTTTGGAAGAGTGCTCAAGCCCACATGAGGCGCTCTTTGGGTTTTCCTTCTTCGAGCATTTCGGCGACGAGCAGGCGCTGCATGAGGTCGCATTTAACGGACTGATGGTCGGGGCTGTCCCAGAGGTTTTCGTATTGATCTGGGTCGGCAACCATGTCGTAGAGCTCGCCCCATTCGGGTTTTGTGTAGACGACGAGTTTGTACTGCTTTTCGATGAAGGTTTTCTGCATGAATTCGTTTTCGGTGGGACGTAGTTCAACGATCGCGGCGTCGCGCGCCTGAACGGTCGCATCGTTCCATGCGGCGGTTTGGTCGAAGCCTTGAATCCCTTCTGGCGGTTCGATTCCTGCAAGTGAAAGGAAGCTGGCTCCGAGATCGACGAGGCTTTGGATGGCGTCGGAGCGCTCTCCGGGGGTTTTGCAGTTCGGATCGTAGACCATGAAGGGGACTTTCTGTGCGCCGTCGAATGCGGGGAGTCCTTTCCACCAGAAACCGTGCTCGCCCATGTAGTCGCCGTGGTCGGAGGTGAAGACGATGATTGTGTTGTCCATCACTCCCTTTTCTTCGAGATGAGCGACGATGCGCCCAATCTGATCGTCAACAAAGCTGACCATGCCGTAGTAGAGGGCGAGGGCTTTTTTTGTTTTCTCCTCGGTTTCCATGATGGGTAGGCGCGGCGCGGTCATCCAGTTTTTTTCGGGGAAGGGCAGTGCGTCGCCGCATCCGTGTTCGGACGGGTTTTCGCCTTCTTTTAGATCGCGGATCGAGTTGTAGAACGGAGGGCGGTTATCGTGTTCGCCTTCTTTGTGTTGGTAGTATGGCAGGTCGTCGGGATCGTACAGGCTCGCCCACGGTTCGGGAACGAAGAGCGGGTTGTGGGGATCTTGGAAGCTCGACCAGAGGAAGAAGGGTTGATCGGTTTCTATGCCCTTGTCGATGGCGGTGATGGTCTCGTTTGCCGTCCATGTGGTGGGGTGAAAAGTTTCGGGCAGATCCCATGTTCCGATGTCGGTGTAGGCGGTGTTTCCGAAGTAGTCGGTTGGTTTGATTCCATTTTCTTCGAGCCAAAGACCGTAATGCATGTGGCCGGCGTTTTCTTCGGTGGTGTGAGCGATGGTGAGCTGGGCGTAGTCGAAGCCGTGGAAAGGACCGCTCCAGTTTTTGAAGAACTCTCGGTTTCCAATGTTTGGAAGCGATTCAAAACTGCCTTCGAGGCAGCTTGGATGGAAATGGGCTTTACCGATCAAGCTCGTGAAATAGCCGTTTTGGGATAGTTTTTCAGGAATGGTGGGGTAGTTGTCTTGGAATTCAACGCCGTTGACGTAGGTTCCGTGCTTGGATGGATAGTGACCCGTCAGCATCGAGATGCGTGCCGGCGTACACATAGGGCAGGGGGTGTACGGCTTTTCAAAGACGATCCCTTTGGCGGCGAGCGCGTCGAGATTCGGGGTCTTCACCTGCGGGTTGTTGAAGCCAACGGCATCCCAGCGCTGCTGGTCGGTGGTGATTAAAAGAATGTTCGGGCGTTTTTTCATGTATGATTCTCCAGGTGAAGAAAAGAGGCTATCGCATTGTTTGCTGATGTAAAGCGCTGAACCTTCACTCCGCTGTCATATTTATGTTGCTTCGTACGACATGATTCTTTGTATAATGCGCGATCTATTAAGTGAGGAGTTTTTATGAGCATTGAAGAACAAAGAAATAATCCGTTGCACGGTTTGAAGGCGGAGACGATGGTGACGGAGATCGTGGAGTTTTATGGATGGGAGCTTTTATATGCCGCGTTGGGGCTTAATTGCTTTCAGACGAATCCATCCGTCGCGAGCTGTCTGAAATTTTTAAAGAAGACGGAGTGGGCTCGATTTAAGGTGGAAAACTTCTATTTATATCGCTTTTGCCAGATGCCAAGATCGATCGGCGAACAATTCGATCTGGAGCCCCGGGCTCGCGGTTTTGCCAATGGAATTCTTCCTTTGGAGCCGATGGAGTTGACCTTTGGGATTATTGCGACAATGAAGGAGCAGGCCGAAGATGCCTATCAGGCTAAGCAAAAAAAGCTAAAAAACTAGATTGCGAAGATGGATAGAATTCGAGCCTGCTCGTCTGTTCAAAGCACCCGTTAACTAGTTGTAATCACTTCGCCCTGTCCCCAAGGTTGGCGCTCTGCCAGCAACCACGCCGGTAAGGGACGGGCGCGGGAGGCTTTGATCATTTCGCGAAAGGCATCCGTTTTGCAGAATGGATTGATTTTTAGATCAAATGGATGATCAAAACGATCCAGGTGGGTTTTCAACTTCGCTTGCATGATTTTTAGCTGTTCAGCGTAGGCGGGATCGTTCGCCAAATTGTTTTGCTCATGCGGATCGTTTTCGAGATCGAAGAGCTGGTCGGGGTCGTACCAGTGGGGCTGATGATAAACCCCCACCTGAAAGTCGTGCAGGTTGCCCATGGTTCCGAGAATTTGTTTCACTTCACCCGTTTCCATCTTTTCGATCTGTTCGTCGGTGTAGCGAAACGCGATATATTTCCACTGACCATCGGACACCGCTCGGGTGACGCCGTATTCGAAAAATAGGTCTTCGTGAACCGGCTGGTCGTTCCCTTTGAGAATCGGAAGAAGGCTGACTCCGGCGATCACCATTTCGTCGGTTTTTTCAATGTCAGCGATGTCCATTAGCGTCGGAAGAAAGTCGATATTCTGCACCAACTGCTCGCTCGTTGAGCCCGGTTCCACAACCCCGTCCCACTTCATAATCATGGGAATGTTCACGCCTTGTTCGTAGCAGGAACCTTTTGAAATGGCATTGTGATCGGTCTGATAAACCACAAGCGTATCATCCATCAATCCAAGCTCTTTGGCTTTGGCCAAAACAGAACCTACGGCATCGTCGAGCCAAAGGGAGCCAGCGGCGTTGTGCGTGTATTCCAGCCCCGCAGCACGCAGGCGTTCTTCAACGGTATACCGCGGCGGCATCACATCCGTAATCGACTCATGCAGAAGCCCGCCGGGCGTGATGCGCGGGTCGCCCGCGAGCGATTCACGATGGTCAGGCCCATGGATCAGCGTGGTGCAGACGTAGAGGAAAAACGGTTCGTCGGCGTTCTGCTGTTCGAGAAAATCGTGCGCACCTTTCACGACCCATTCGGGGTTGTGAATGTGCATTTTCGGCGACGGGTTCAGATCTACGTTTTCCCAATTGAGCGCGGCGGCGTAGTCGAAGCCGATACGATGCATTTCGTCGACCATCTTTTTCTGATTTTCCTTCAGTGCTTGATCAAATTCTGGATCAAACGGGTTGCCGTCCGTCGGCAGCGGATTGGCACCTTTCCATCGAATATCCAACGTGTTTTCTGGAAGACCGGCGTGCATTTTCCCGACGTAGCCCGTTTTATATCCCGCACTCTGGAGGATTCCACCGACGCACTCTTCTGTATCTTTCACATGAACATTCCACTGAATGTTGTACGGATCGGATGTTGGAAAACTCTTCATAAAGGGTTCACTTCGACAATTTCCGGCGTAATGCCCTGTCAGATAATTATACCGGCTCGGCGTACACGTGGGGGTGGACGTGTAATGCCGCGTAAACTTCATTCCTTCAGCGGCGATGCGGTCGATGTTCGGGGTTAAAACATTTCCGCCGTAGCATCCGAGATAACTAAACTCGGTGTCATCGGAAATAATACAAATCACATTCGGTTTTTTCATAGAGGTCTTTCGGGTTAGCTTTTTTCTTAAACTATCATCATCTCAGCTAAATTCCAAACCTTGGAAACACTATCCTCCGAAAACGGCGGTGCGGTGCTTTTTTCTGTAGTCGCGCGGGGTGGTGCCAAACCGTTTTTTGAACTTATCTGAAAAGTAGCTGAGCGTTTCAAAGCCGCAGTCGTATGCAATGGTGGTGATGTTTTCGCTGGAGAGGATGAGACATTTCGCGGCGTATTCGAGGCGTAGACGGTTAACTAGACCCGTCGGAGTTTCGCCTGTGCAGCGTTTGAGTTCGCGAGAGGTGTGTTCGGGCGAACGCGCCGCAAGGGAAAAGAGTGCGGCGGTTCCAATGGAAAATTTGGAGGGTTTGTTGAGTGCTTCGCAGGCGTGTTCGAGCCAGTCCGGCATGATTTTTTTACGGATGGAGCGTTGTGGCGGATCGGTGAGTACATCGAGGATGAATTGGTCGATGTATATTTGTTTCTGTGAACGAAGTGCCAGCCGTGCGATGCGTTGTTCCATGCGCTCAAGTGCGTCGCCGTTGAGCGTCCAGATGGCGGGCAACGCGGCGGTTCTGCTCCAGTCTGGGGGGAGGTCTTGAACGTATCGCTTGCTGATTTCGTCAAGTGTCGTCGTTTTGAATGCGATGTTTCTGAATGCAAACGATTCACTATGGATGGGTCGGAAATCGTGTTGATCTTGCTCGCGAATCATTACAAATTGCCCCGCACTCAGGATTTGTTCTTGGTGGTTGATCCTGTGTCGCATGTGTCCGGAAACCATCCAAATGCATTCAGTGAAGCCGACATGGGTATGATCGTTCGCGCCACGTACTTGTTCCGAGGTCAGCCCTGCAATATGGAATACATCTTCGTTATGCGAAAAATCGTTCCAGCAAAGTGTGTGCATAAAAACTCCTCTAATATCAATATGGTTGTAATATAAGTCATAATAGTGGGAGACAAATCATTTTAATTAAATAAAAATAGTAAAAATAGAAGGAGATCCCCCATGCCAATATCGATAGAGAACCCATTTTCCGTTGAGCTGAAATTTACGGAGACCTACTTGAAATTTCAAAATGCGCATCCTGCTCTTCGCGAGGCGGAGTGTTTGGCGGCGATGT
>JAOZMR010000198.1 GCA_029934215.1 Pontiellaceae bacterium
AGGTGGTGGCACGCGCCGCACTCGCGCCGCAAAAAATCAAGGTTAAGCGCTGGCGAATAAAAAAGCCTTTAAAATGCACATTCGTGAAGAGCAAAAAAAACAAATAAACAACCGGATTTTATTATTTTCAAAACCTCTCATGAATCCGCAACCGAAAAAAGACCGTCTAAAGTGACTTGCGCCCCCTGAAACCTGAAACTTTTTAAAAAAAAGGGGTTGACTCAAACTGGTACTCTGGTAGCTTTTTCGGCGAGGAAGCGTTCCGCTTGAGAGACTTGGCAAAAAGATAGGACTGACACCTTTTCCTGTAGGAACTGCTTAATTTCGATCCATAGAGAGTGGAGTTTTTGAATAATGAACCTTAATTATCAGCCTGCAGATAGTTGCAGATTTCGCATGTGCTCCCATTCTCAAACAGGAGAGAGTTCTGATGAATCATGAAATTATGACGACTGAAGAGGTGGCTGAATACCTTCGGGTGTCGGAGCGGACGGTCTATGACTGGGCGCATAATGGGCGGATTCCCTGCGGAAAGCTTGGAACGACCTGGCGTTTTAAGCGGAGCGATATCGAAGGGTGGGTAAACCAACAACTCGGAGCTCCGGCTACGTCTGGTTTTCAGGGAGAGGGGCTGCTTTCTAAAATTCTTTCTTCAGATCGCGTGGTTTTTCTGGAGGATTGCGAAAAAGAGAATGCACTCAAAACCCTTTGCGCCGCTTTGGCGACATCGTCTTTGATCCAAAGTGAAGAGGAGTTGTCGGGAGCAATTTTTAAACGCGAAGAACTGATGAGCACAGGAATTGGTTTTGGCATCGGTGTTCCGCATGTCCGGTTGCCGTCTGTCGCAGATGTGGTGATGGCGCTGGGCATTGCCCGCGAACCGATCGCTGATTATCAATCGCTTGACGAGGAGCCGATTCAGATCATTTGTATGGTCGCGGCGGGTAGCACGCAACATCCGGAATATATTCGCACGCTGTCTGTGCTGAGTTCCCGATTGAAGGGTGAGATGGTTCGCAAGGCGTTGATTGCCGCTCCGGATGCAATGTCTGCACTGACTTTATTTACCGATGAAATGGCGTAAGCTAGAGGTTAATTATGCACGAAGTTCGTTTGGGTGTTTTAGCGGTTCTCGGAATTTGTGTGGCCGGCGGCGTGGTCGGCGCGTGGCTGATGCAGAAGTTGAAGGTGCCGCAGGTCGTCGGCTATATTGTTGTCGGTGTGTTAATCGGCGACACGGGCTTTGGACTGCTCCATCCCGCCGACATTGCGGCACTCGGATCATTCAACAACTTTGCACTGGGGCTGATTGGCTTTCTGGTCGGTGGCGAGCTGAGTGGCAGTATCTTTAAGAAGTACGGAAAGCAATTTACCGCCATCCTTCTCGGCGAGGGGCTGGCTGCCTTTGCTTTGGTGGGAGTGACCTCTACAATTATTGTCAATTTTGTTGTTCACGACTGGGTCACATCCATTGCAGCCGGAGTGGTTTTTGGAGCGATTGCTTCGGCAACGGATCCGGCGTCGACGATTGATGTTTTGTGGGAATACCGCTCGGCGGGCGTTCTTTCCACAGCGATTGTGGCGATTGTGGCGCTCGACGATGCGCTGGCGATGACGCTGTATGGTATGGGAACCAGCATTGCCAATATTTTGACGCACAGCGGCGGCGACTCGGTCGGGACGGCGTTGATGCATACGGGGATTGAACTCGGCGGCGCAATTCTTCTCGGGGTGGTGAGCGGATTTGTTCTCAATGCGATGATGCACTACATGCCGCAGACGGAGAAGCGGCTTGGAATCTCGATTGGGATTCTTCTGCTGTGTATCGGCTTGTCGATTGCATTCCACATGGATGTGATTCTATCCACAATGGCGGTGGGGATTGTGCTGATCAATCAGGCTCCGAAACGAAGTAAAAAGCTGTTCGAAACCGTTCGTTCCTTTTCAACGCCGATCTACATTGTCTTTTTTGTGCTCGTCGGAGCGCGGCTTTCGTTGGGAAGTATGCCGTTGTGGCTGTGGGGACTCGTGGCAGCCTATGTGCTGATGCGTAGTCTCGGCAAGTGGCTCGGCGCCTACTGGGGCGGGCGCATTTCCAAAGCGGAAAAGCCCGTGCAACAATATATGGGCATGGCCCTTTTTGCGCAGGGCGGCGTGGCCGTCGGCCTTTCCATCGTCGCCAGCCATAACCTTCAACATATTCACGTGACGCCGGAAATGACGCTGGGCGACATGATCATTTTCACCGTCACAGCGACGACTCTTTGCGTGCAACTGATCGGCCCCGCGTTTGTGAAGCTTGCCATTAAGAAATCGGGAGAGATGGGTCGGAATGTGACCGAAGAGGATGTCATGGCGGAGTGGAGTGTGCGCGACGTGGTGAATGCCGAGATTACTCCGCTACAGGATGGAACCCCTCTGAATGTCGTCGTTCAAGAATTCTCAAAGCAGGACACGTTTGTTTATCCGGTCGTTTCCAAGGATGGGAAAATCATCGGAGTCTTGACCTTCGATTTGCTTAAAGAACTATTGGTCGACCGAGATAGCTGGCAATGGCTGGTGGTCGGAGATGTGATGCAACCCGTGCGGGAGCGTTTCTTGGCAGAAACCAATCTGGCGGAGGCGATGGCTGAAATGCAGAACCTGCAGATTGAGGCGTTGCCCGTGATTGAGAGCGGGGAAGGGGAAACACTTCTGGGCGTTCTCGAACTGCGTACCGCTCGTCGCGCGGTGGGGGCAGAACTTCTTCGCCGTCAGACCGCCACTGTGTCGGCTGGATAAAATGAAAATAAAATCTCCATTTATAATAGCACTTCAACTGCTTCTTATTGGCGGGATTTTGCTCGCTTGTGCGATTTTTGCACATGCAGAACGCGAAGTGGATTATCAGCCTTTGATTGGGGGGGAAGCAAAAGAGCTTTTGACAGAGAATCTGGAAGAGGAATTTTTTCTGGACGATTTTCTCAACGCGGGGCTTCTTCTTTCTGCTTTTTGCGGAGGACATCTATCCGACAAGCAGACCTGCTCTCTATACGGTTGTTCCGTAGTCGATCGATTTACGGTTCCGTTTTCAGGTTGGATCGCACCGTTGCGTATTTGATTCAAGCCGTTGAATCCTCGAACGCGCGTTGCGCATACTCATTTCTTCTTCAGTCTTGTGTGGGACTAACTCTTCTTTACTTTTGCAACCGAAAGGCTTTTATGCATTTTTTAAACCAGACAACCGTCAAAGACATTGCACGCCTCATTAACACATCCTGTTTAAAAGCGGATAGTCAGACCTCACTAGAGACTCTGGCCGAAATGCTCTGCACATCGGATCGTTACAAGGTGTATCGAACCAACCAGAATCAACAATTTTGCGGCGTTATTCAGGCCAGACAAATCGCCATGGAGGTGCTGAAATTGTCGAAGCACGAAAAAGATGCAGAGGAGATGCTTCCAGCAATCGTCTATGTGCTGAACTTCCGTCACGCCACCGATCTTGCGGAGGATGCTGTGACGGTTCGGTCGTGCGATACGCTTCAGACTGTGCTCACACTTAGGTATCACAACCGCGTCCGAGAAATTGCAGTGGTTGACAAAAATCGGCATCTATTTGGAACGCTGGAGGCCAAGCATATTCTCTCTCATTATTTACACGAAAAAGCAGAAATGAGCTTATAGGAAAGGTGGGAAAATGAATTTGTTAAACTACACCCGACGAGTCGAATCATGGCAGCCCAGTTTAACCGCTGGATCTCGCGATGAAGCATTGGATGCAATTTTAAAGCACCTCTGCACCTCTGAATTTTTCGATGTGAATTTTGAACTGACCCATGATGGGATTCTTCAGGCATTGATCGACCGAGAGGCGCAACGCACAACGGCGGTCGGACAGGAAATTGCCTTTCCTCATGCTCGGTTAGAGTCTTTGACTCAAGCCCTTTTCGTGGTAGCCACGCTGGACGAACCTGTGATTTTTGATGAATTTCCCGTGCGGATCATCTGCCTGATTCTTGTTCCGGCGTCCGAACCGTCCACGTCTCTAAAAATGATGGCGCAGATCTCGCGGATGCTGATGGTCTCGGAGATTCACGCGCAGGTTCTCGCCGCAGATTCGCCGGCTCTTTTGCGATCCATTTTCAAGGAGAACAACCCTCGAATTGATAAGCCTATTGTCGCAAGCGATATCATGCGACCGCCCCGTTTCAGCGTGAAGGATTCTGATCCGGTTTCGCTCTGTTCGCATCGGATGAGCGTCAACCATCTACAGGCGATGCCCGTGGTGGATTCCGCGCAGCGGATTCTTGGCGAAATTACGGTGGAGCGACTCTTCCGGTACGGATTGCCCGACTTCTTCACCAAATTGAAAAGCGTCTCGTTCATCGCTGAATTCGATCCCTTTGAGAAATATTTTGAGGATGAACGCAACACGCCGGCTGGAGAAATGATGAACCCCAAAACCCGCACCGTGCCCAAGGATTACACCATTATGGAAATCGTATTCGACTTGGCGATCCAACCCTATACGAAACTTTATGTTACAGACGATGAAGATCGCTGGATCGGAACCATCGACAAAGGTGTCGTCCTCGACAACGTCATCAATCACTAATTTTTCAGGAGTCCGTACCATGCTTTTCCCTATTCTCGTTTTTTTAGTGATCTATTTTTTCATCGCCACCGAAATTATTGATAAAACCATCGCAGCGCTGATCGGGGCAGGAGTCATGATCGGGTTGCACTTTGTCCGCTATGAGGACGCTCTACTTGCGATTGATCTCAACGTCATCTTTCTTCTCGTCGGCATGATGATCGTGGTCAACACCCTGACCGATACTGGAGTCTTCGAATGGCTCGCCATCAAGCTAGCCCGACTCGCAAAAGGAAATGGGTTGTTGATTACCGTTTTCTTCATGATTTTGACGGCGATCCTCTCCGCTTTCTTGGACAATGTGACGACGGTTATTCTGATGGCACCCATCACCATTCTGCTCTGTCAACTGTTGGAAATGCCGACCGTTCCCGTTTTGGTTATGGAAGCCATGTTTTCCAACATCGGCGGAGCCGCTACACTCGTGGGTGATCCGCCCAATATTCTCATCGGCTCCCAGACGCATCTGACGTTCAACGACTTCATCATCAACATGAGCCCGCCCGTAATCGTGATCATGATTCTGCTTCTCGGCGTGATGGCTCTCATGTTCCGAAAGCAGATGAAAACGACGGAACAGACGCGCAAGCGCATTGAGCAGTCGCGACCCGAAAAAGCAATTCTCCAGCCGCAGGTGCTCAAAAAAGCCCTCGTCGTCTTCGGGTTTCTTTTAGCGGGCTTCTTCTGCGGACGACTGCTCGATATTGAACCGGGGATCATTGCGCTCGTCGGAGCCATGGTCATGGTTTTGGTTTGCAAAAAAGACATTCACAAAACCTTGGTTCATGTGGAATGGAATACCATTCTGTTCTTTCTAGGTCTATTCATGATGATTGCCGCGCTCGAACACCATCATGTCTTTGA
>JAOZMR010000021.1 GCA_029934215.1 Pontiellaceae bacterium
CTCGGGCGCGGCGGACAAATCACACTCACCTTTCCAAACGGAATTTCCAACGGAGCCGGAAACGACTTTGCCGTTTTTGAAAATGGACACTCCGCCAACTTTCTTGAGCTCGGTTGGGTCGAAGTTTCCACAGACGGCGAACACTTCGTGCGCTTTTTAAACGCCAGCCAAACCAAAAACAAAGTTGGAGGGTTCGGAACGATAGAACCAACCCACATCACCGGACTCGCCTCCAAATTCATGCAAGGCATCGGCACACAATTCGATCTTTCTCTTCTTCAATCGGTTTACAACGACCAAACCAGTGCCGCCCCGTGGCTCTCCCTAACACCCGCCTTCAAGAATCAAATCGTAAACAACTTCCCACATCTCGACCTCAACAGTATTCAATACGTACGGATTATCGACATCGTAGGCAATGGAAGCGCAAAAGATGCCTACGGAAATATCATCTACGACCCATACCCCACAACCGGCTCCGCCGGGTTTGATCTCGACGCCATCGCCGTGCTCCACGAAGGAAGCACCGAGCCGCCACCGCCACCCAACACCTTCGCCAACTGGGCATATTCACTCGGACTCAGCGGAACCCCGTCCGACGACACCGACGGCGACGGAGCCGCCGACCTCGAAGAATATCTCCTCGGAACCAGTCCGATTAACTCGGCAGAAAAATCAACCTTCCATTGGGAAATACAATCCGATCGGTTTGACATCACGTACAACCGCGCCCCCGACGCGATAGGACGCATCGACATCACAACCATCACCGACCTCAGTCAAACCAACTGGGTTGTAGCAACGCCCGACTCCATTAGCACTAACGGAACAGAAACCACCATTTCACTCCCGCGCACAAAAAAACAAAGCTTCTTTCGTCTACGATTCGATTTACCGTAAAGACACAGAACGAAAAAAGCAACGGATGGAGTCTTCCTTCCTGTTTTTCTTCCTTTGGGTTCTCTGTGCTCTCTCGTTGCTAATAAATCTTCTGATGTTTCCCCCGTTTCCAACCCTTGGAATTAGGAGGGGTGCCCGACTTCTCCTCCGTAGTCTTTGGCGAAGGAGGAAGGGCAGGGCGGGTTCTTCCAGAGGTTGGAAAGAGAAGTCCCCACGGATGGTAAAACGTCCCGCAGATGAACCACCCTCTACTTGAGCCTATTCTGATCCTGATCCGTGGGACGTTTTACCATCCGTGGGGCCCTAGTTTCTGCGCATGTGAAGTGGCATCATTCAAGTTGCGAGGCAAAAACTAAAACCAGGCGTTTTGTATGAGGGCTGGATGATGGAATAGGACTGTTATCGGCGGTTTTCATACGCTGGATCTGTTTAGTCTCGGGTGGGTTCGTTTTGGTGTTCGCATTTGGGGCAACGGGCAAGGGGCGTGCGGCGGTGTTCTGTGTAGATGTGGCGGCATCTTGCGCATCGATAAACCGATTCGTCTTTGCTTTTGCGTCGCCGAAAAACGACGATGTCGTATGTCGTTGCTAGCGCAAGGAGTATGCCTAGCGCGAGCGCAAGTGGAGCGACGATCAGGCTGATGGGGTCTGCAGGCATTATGGGATGTCTCCTGTTTGCGGCGAAATGCGGATGTTGAGCCATCCAGATGTTTTTTCGTATGCCTGATCGAAGCGGAGTCCGCGTATTGTGCTTAGTAGGGCGGGCTGTTTGGTTGGGTTTTCAAAGAATGCGTGTTTGACGGTTCCGTTGGGTCGGATGGAGAGGTGTATGCGAACGGTTGTTTGAGGGAGGGTGTAGAGTTTTTTCGGGGGTTTGATGTTGGTTGCGCGTGCTGCGAGCTCTGGGGAGAAGAAGAAGGCGATGTTTTCTGGTTTTCGAGTGTTTGTGGTGCGGTTCTTTTTGGGTGGGGGTAGTTCGCTTTCGGAACGGGGGATGCTTTCGATGAGCTGGGTTTGATCGGGAATCGGCGCGGCGACGGGTTGGTGTGTGAGGTAGGTTTCTGGTTGATGGGGGCGCTCTAGGGAGAGGGTTACGTCGACCTGGTCGGCGGGGAAGGTTCCGCTAAAACCTTGTTTGGATGGGAGTGCAAAGAGTGTTGGAGACTGAAGTGTGTTTAGTGTTGGATCGGTTGACGAGCAAAGGGTTGCGGATCGTTGAGTTTTAGGTTGAGGAGCTGTGTTGGAACTGGGTTGAAATGCGGATAGCCAGAAGGCGAACCATGCGATAGCGCAAACCGTTGCGAGAAAATAGTGAATAATGGGTTTAGATGTCACTTTTTTAGTTTTTGAGTTGCGATGAAGATTTGGTGGAAGCCGGCGGCGGCGGCGGCATCGTATGCGGCGGTGGCGGTCGCTTGCGAAACGGAGGCGTCGGCTTCGAGAATGAGCGCGATGCCGGGGCGTTTTTCTAGGGCGGCGCGAAGGGCGGGTTCGAGCTTGGTCGCGCTGAGTATTTCGTCGTTGAAGAAGAAAAAGCCTTCGCGTGTTATTTTGAGAACCATGTCGTTGAATTGTATGCCTGTGGTTTGCGTGGCGTTGGGTAGGTCGAGGGCGATTCCTGGTTTGAGGACAAATGGAGCGGTCGCGAGAACGAAGGTGGTGATGAGTAGTGCTGCATCTAGAAAGACGGTTCCATTGAGGAATCCGCGTCCTGTCCGTCGGCGTGGGCGGAAGGCTCGGTGTAGGTATAGAATGGCCTCGCAGTCGTTACGGCTCATTGCGTGTTCCTCCGGCAGAATGGGTTAGGAAGTGGATGATTGTTTCGGCGGTTTGTTCCATGTCGAGCGCGATGGATTCGATGCGGCTGATGAGGAAGTGGTATCCCGCGTAGGCGGGAATGCCTGTGATGAGACCTGCGGCGGTGGTGAGTAGTGCGGACCATAGTCCGCCGGCGAGTGCGCCGATTTCGACGAGCGGGGAGCCGGCTTGTAGCGCTACTAGCATTTGTAGGAGTCCGAGCACGGTGCCGAGGAGTCCAAGCAGGGGGAGGATTTGTGCGAGGGTGATGAGTAGGTTTGTGTGGCGTTCGAGTCTGGGGATTTCACGAATACCTGCTTGTCGGATTGCTTTGAGGAGGTCGTCTTTTGGGTCGTTGCTGTGGAGCAGAGCGGTTCGCACGAGGTGGGCCGCAGGGCCTGGGGTTTTGTCGCAAATGGAAATGGCTTCGAGGTCGTTTCCGCGGGTAAGGTTTGTGCTGATCCCGTTCAGAAAGTCGTCTGTTTTGATTTGAGCTCGGTGTAGGTGAAAAAGGCGTTCGAGAAAGATGATTAATGCGATGAGTCCGCCTGCCAGAATGAGCCACATGATGGCTCCGCCGCTGTGTATCCAGTGTAACATAGTTGTTTCCTTTTCTTGGGGGGAGGGGAGGGGGGTCGGTTTGGGTTTTAGTGTTTATGATTGGGGTGGCAGGGTTTTGATTTTTTTAATTCGTTTTGCTGCTTCGTCTTTTGCGGGGACGCCTGCTTCTATGATTCGTTGGTAAATGTTGATTGCTTCTTGCCACTGGCTTTTATGTTCTTGTTGGGTTGCGGCTTCTAGTGCGGCACGTGTGAACCAGAGTGTGGCGTCGGGCGAAAGGGGGGCGTTGTGGTTGGTTGCCATGTAAACGGTTTCGATGTAGTGCGCAAAGGCTTTTTCGGGGAGTTCCATTTTTTCTTCGCAGCGGGCAATTTTGTATAGGGACTGGAGTTTGAGGGCGAATGGGGTGTTGGGGCGTTTGTAGAGTGCTTGGTAGGCTTCTAGGGCTTCTTGGTAGCGAGTGGTTTCGGTTGTGCCGAGTGTGAAGAGGCAGTCGCCGAGACGACCGCGGGCTCGGTCGGCTAGTGGATGATCTGAGTCGGTTTTGATGGCTTCTTCGTAGGCAAGTATCGCTCGTGAGAATTCTCCGAGTTGCGAGAGGGCTTCTCCTTGAGCGAAACGGGTGTTTAGTAGGAGTTCGCTTTCTGGGTATTCTTTTGCAAGGCGTCCGTAGAGGGTGAATGCTTCAAGGAAGCTGTCCTGCTTGAGAAGAGAGTGACCAGCCCAGAAGAGTGCGTCGTCGGCGAGTTCGTTTTGAGGGAAGCGGGCGAGGATGTCCAGGAATGTGGCTTGCGCTTGGGTGTAGTTCCCTTGGTTGTAGGCGTGTTCGCCAAGCCAGAAGTGGACTTCTGGTGTCCAGAGGGAGTCGGGGTATGTTGAGATGAAGTTTCGACAGATTTCAAGCGCGGTTTCGATGTCGCCTTGGAGGTAGCGACAAAATCCATGCATGTAGGTTGCTTGTGGGGCGACGTGGGATTCTGGGTAGGTTTTGCTGACGAGGTGGAATTTTTCGAGGGCTTCGTCGAAGCGGTCGAATCCGAAGAGGATGAGTCCTTGTTGATGAATCGCGGTGGCTTGTGTGGTTGCGTTGGTGTATTGGTTTGCTATGCGGCGATATTCGTCGAGTGCTAAGGCCCATTCTTTTTCTTGTTTGAGATGTTCGGCACGCTGGATTGCTGCGCGTGCTGCGAAGTCGCTTGCTGGGTATTGCTCTTCTGTTTTTTCGAATGTATGTTGAGCTTCTTGTGTTTTGTCTGCGGCTAGAAGGGCGATGCTGTATTGGTAAAGCGCTCGTGCGGCTAGGGAGTGTTCTGGGTTGTTTTCGGATACGTGGTGATAGTTTTCGGCGGCTATGCCTGCTTGTTTTGCGGCGAGGCGGGCGTCGCCTGCTTTCACCCATGCGGTGATGCGACGATCTGCATCGCTGTCTTTTGATGCTGAGTTTTCGAAGGCTGTTGCGGCTTCTTCGTAGCGTTGTTGTTCCCAGAGACTCCAGCCTTTTCCGAAGAGTGCACGGATTTCTCCGTCTGGATTTTGCGTGACGTTTAGGTAGCTTTGAAACGCTTTTTCTGCGGCGTCAAACTGTTTTATTTTCAGGAGTGCTTCTGCTTTTTGGAGGAGAATGTCTGCCGCGAGAGGATCGTCTGGCGCTGCCTGTATGGCTTCGTCGAAAAGCGGCATAGCTTCTTTGGTTTTCCCGTCGTCAAGCAGCAGATTTGCTCGTGCGGTTTTTTGGCGAGCACGCAGGGCGGCTTGGTCGGTCAGGTTTTCGGCGTTGAGTAGAGCGTCTGCGGCGATATCGGATCGGTCTTTACGTTGTTCGAGCGCGGCAAGTTCCACCCAGGCTGCAATGCGTAGGCGTGCGTGGGCGGTTTCGTCTGTTCCTAACTGTTCAAGCAGTCCTGCGGCTTCTTTCTTTTCTTTTTTTCCGTTACCCGCAATGAGCTCGCGTGCTAGCAACAAGCGAACGGAGTCTGCGAGTACAGTGTCTGGGAAGCGTTTAAGCAGTTCGTGCATGGTTTTGGCTGCGAAGCGTACGCGTCCGCTCGCCAGTTGGGTGTCGGCGAGGTCGAACAGGTTTTGGGCGGCTTCTTCGTGTTCTGGGAAGCGGTCTTCAAAAAGGGCAAAGGCCTTTTCTGTCCGTTTTGGATCCTGTATGGCGATGGCTGTTCTTCCTTCGAGGCGAAGGGCGGCTGGTGTATAGTCGCTCGTTTTGGGTAGGGTTTCCAAGGTTTGGAAAACCGGCTTGAATTTGCCGGCAGCAAAAAGAGCGCGAGCTTTCCAGTAAATAAAAGCATCCTGACCGGGGAGGTGCATGGATTCGTCTGCGAGGATTTCCGCTTCGTCGAAGCGCTCTTGTCCAAGTAGAGCGCGGATGAGTAGGAGAGTGAGATTCGCGGTTTCTTCTGCGGTTTGCCGGACGCTTAAGGTGTTCCAGACCTGTTCTTCGACCAACGGGAAAAGCTCGTCCTCCAGCGCGGATTCGATGGCGTTGCGCGAAAAGGTTTGCGCCAACAGAGCGGGCGCAAACAGAAGCAAACCGATAAAAAACATAGGGATGCGCTGTTTCATAGGCTAGGGATATCCTGTGTTGTGCTGTGAGCTTCCGGTTCGTTGGCTGGGTTGAGCTCCATCAAGGCGTAGACCGTGAAAATCCCGTTCGAGGTTTGATGTTGCACTTTCTTGGGTGCGAGGTCGTGGAACGAGTTGGATACATTTTCCTGAGCATCGCTCGTTTGTTTTGCGAGTAAATCGGCGAGTTTAACCCGTCCGTCCGCTTTCGCTTTGTTTAGAGCGAGTGCCATGCTTCTGGATTTTGCGATGCCAACAACGGCGAATCCACCCGCGTTACGGAGCTCTGAAGCCATCTCCATAAATTCATCCGCGAGTGTTTTTGGAGCAACAGTAGATGGAGATGGAGGCGGCGTGGCAGAGCAACCGGCGATGGCGATGGCGAGCAGAGACGGGATAATAGAGAGTAGAAATTGTTTCATAACCAGCAAGCTACCGAAATCTGAGAGCGTGGGCAATGGATTTAATCGATGTTTTCGTCTTGAGATGAATGTGCAAAATCCTTAGAGTGACTGTCTCTTTATTCTATACTAGAAAGGAAACTATATGAACATTGTGGTATGCATTAAACAGGTACCCGATTCGGACAAGGTCACAATTGACCGCGAGACAAATCGTCTCAACCGCGCCGGCGTGCCAAGCATTATTAACCCTTTTGATGAAAACGCACTGGAAATGGCGTTGCAGCTCAAGGATAAAAACGGCGGAAAAGTAACCGTCATATCGATGGGTCCGCCGCAAGCAGACGAAGCGCTTCGGACCGCTCTTTCGCTCGGCGCCGATGAGGCCATTCTGGTTTCCGACCGTAAATTCGGCGGCGCAGATACATGGGCAACATCATACACGTTGACGCTGGCTCTTAAAAAAATCGAGGAACCGATTGACCTGATCCTGTTTGGAAAACAGGCAATCGACGGCGACACCGCGCAAGTGGGACCCGGCGTGGCCCATTTCTTTGGCGTCCCCATGGTCACCTACGCGAAAGAGTGCGAACTGACCGACGAAGGCTTCCGCGTGAAACAGGTGACGGACCAGGGCTACAACATCTGGGACATCGAGAAACCCGCAGCATTGACCGTTGTGAAAGAAGCCAACGAGCTTCGCATGCCGAACCTCCGCAAAAAACTAGCCGCGAAAAAAGCCGTGATCCCAACCTGGGGATACGACGACCTGAACCCCGAGGACGAAAAAATTGGTCTAGCCGGCTCCCCCACTAAAGTGAACAAAGTGTTCGCTCCACCAATCAAACTCAACAAGGAAATCCTCACCGGCGAGCCGGCAGAGATGGTTAAAGAACTCATTTCCAAATTGCGGGAGAAGAAAATCATATGAGCACGAAAAAAGAAATCTGGATATACGCAGAACAAGAAAACGGAAAACTAGCAGGTGTTTCGCTTGAGCTTCTATCGGAAGGTCAAAAGCTCGCCGAGAAATCGGGCTACACGCTCTGCGCACTACTTCCGTCCGCTGACGGCAAACCGATGCACCAAGAGCTGTTCAACTACGGCGCAAAAAAGATCTACAACATCGAAGATCCAAAACTGAACACCTACCAGAACGACTACTTTGCGAAAGTGGTCGACACCCTCCTGAAAAGCGAAGAGCCCGAAATCGTACTCTATGGGGCCAGCACAATCGGCCGCAGCATTGCGCCGACCGTTGCCGTAATGGGCTGGGCAGGTCTCACCGCAGACTGCACCGAGCTCGACTACGACACCGAACGCAACATCTTGCTGCAAACACGTCCCGCCTTCGGCGGAAACATCATGGCAACAATCATCTGCCCAGACCATCGTCCGCAGATGGCAACCGTTCGCTCTAACGTCTTCAAAAAAGAGAAGCTCGGCGAGAACGAAACCGGAGAAATCATCAACGTCACGGTCGACCTATCCGGGGTAAAAGAACGCATGAAACGCGTTGAAACCGTAGAAGAAGAAGCCAACATGGTCGACCTAAAAGGGGCAGACTTCATCGTATCCGGCGGACGCGGCATCGGCGGACCCGAAAACTTCGACAAAATCGAAGCCCTCGCAGGCGTCCTTGGCGGCGCAGTCGGCGCATCACGCGCCACCGTAGACGCCGAATGGATCTCCCATCATCACCAAGTTGGACAAACCGGAAAAACCGTTTGCCCGCTCATCTATGTGGCGTGCGGGATCTCCGGAGCCATTCAGCATCTGGCAGGAATGCAAAGCTCAGAAATGATCATTGCAATCAACAAAGACGCAGATGCACCGATCTTTGATGTAGCCGATTTTGGCCTCGTCGGCGACCTCCACGCCATCGTCCCAGAACTCACCAAACAGATCGCAGCTCTGAAAGCATAGTTCATTTGGAATGCGGTGGCCCCGACGGTGTCACCGCATTTCCAATGGTTGGAAAAGTGAAAACAATGAATGTAGAACAACTCAATCAGATTAAAGAAACAGCACTAGCAGAAGCGAACGAAGCGGCAGATGCCGCAGCAATCGAAGACGTGCGCATTAAATACCTCAGTCGCAAGGGACTGCTCACCGAAGTCATGGCGCAACTCAAAGACGTGCCAAACGATGAAAAACCGCTTTTTGGGAAAAGCGCAAATCAGCTCAAACAAGAACTAACCGCGCTCATTAAAGAAAAACAGGCCACGCTTTCCGCAGGACCGAAAAAGAGCGGAGCGTTCGATCCAACCCTCCCAGGACAATGGCACGCTCTCGGGTCCGAACATCCGATCAGCAAAGTCACCGCACGCATCACCGAAATTTTTCAAACCCTCGGCTTCACCGTCGCCGACGGCCCAGACATAGAAACCGTTTGGAACAACTTCGATGCGCTCAATACACCAGCCGACCATCCTTCGCGCGACGAACAGGATACATTTTACCTAAACAGCGGCGACCTGCTTCGCTGTCACACATCACCCGTACAGGTGCGCTACATGGAAAACAACCAGCCGCCGATACGCATCATCGCGCCCGGGCGCTGCTATCGGCGCGACACGCCGGACGCAACACACAGCGCCAACTTCCATCAAGTCGAAGGGCTCTTCGTCGGAGAAAACGTTTCGATGGCAGACCTAAAAGGCACGCTCTCCTACTTCGCAAAACAGTTCCTCGGTGAAGATGTGAAAATCCGCTTCCGCCCTCACTTCTTCCCCTTCACCGAACCAAGCTTCGAAGTCGACTTCTTCTTTGAAGTTGGCGGCAAAGCCCGCTGGATCGAAATCCTCGGCGCGGGAATGGTCGACCCCGAAGTCTTCAAAAAGGTCGGATACGATCCCGAAAAAGTCACCGGCTTCGCCTTTGGAATGGGGATTGAACGGCTCGCCATGATCATGTACGGCATCAAAGACATTCGCAACCTCTACGAAAACGACGTCCGGTTTCTTTCGCAATTCCAATGATTGGAAAAGAAAACGAGATATCCCGCTCTACGGAAGGGTACAGCAGCAATGAAAACAAACGAATGGATTCCTAACGTACCAGTCTACGAGCCAGGTAAACCCATCGAAGAAGTCGCACGCGAACTCGGGTTCGACGACGCCACAGAAATTCTAAAAGTCGCCTCCAACGAAAACGAGCTAGGCCCATCACCTAAAGCGCTCGAAGCAATGAAAGTCGCTGCGGGAGAGATGCATCGCTATCCCGATGGCGGCGGCTTCTATCTGAAACAAAAGCTCGCAGACAAGCTCGAAATACGGTCCGAAAACATCCTCCTCGGCAACGGCAGCAACGAACTCATCGAATTCCTAGGTCACGTATACCTTCAGCCAGGCGCGAACCTCGTCATGAGCGAATACGCATTCGTGGTCTACCGCCTCATCGCCGCACTCTTCAACGCAGAAACCATCGCAACGCCGATGAAAAAATTCACGCACGATCTCGACGCGATGCTCGCGGCAATCACGCCCCAAACCCGCATGCTCATCGTATGCAACCCAAACAACCCGACCGGAACCATCAACACACCCGAAGAGATTGAAACCTTCCTAGAAAACCTGCCCCCCCACGTTCTAGCCGTCTTCGACGAAGCCTACTTCGAACTCGTCCCCGACACAGCAAAAACCAACCTCATAAAACACATCCAAAAAGGGCGCAAAAACCTCATCATCCTACGCACCTTCTCCAAAGCCTACGGACTCGCCGGGCTTCGCATCGGATACGCCATCGGGAACGAAAAACTGATCGCCACACTCAACCACGCCCGTCAGCCATTCAACGCGAATGCCATGGCACAAGCCGCAGCACTCGCCGCGCTCGACGACAACCACCACATCGCCAAAACCCGCGAAATGTGTTTCCAAGGGTTGGAACTTTTCGCCAAAAAACTTCCGACCCTTGGAATCGAATTCATACCATCCCACGCCAACTTCATACTCATCAAAACCGGGAACGGACGCGAAATATTCGCAGAACTGCAAAAACGCAAAATCATTGTTCGCCCCATGACCGGATACGGCTTACCCAGCTGGATACGCATCACCATCGGCACGCCCGAACAAAACGAATCCGTACTCGCCGCCCTCCAAGAGATTCTCTAAAAACAGGAAATTCAACCGCGAAAACAGGAACTAAAAATGCAAAGTCATGAAGTAGATTACGAAATCTTAGGGGACGATCTTCAGGTCGTGGAAATTGAACTAGACCCATCAGAAACAGTGATCGCCGAAGCAGGGGCGATGAATTACATGGAAGAAAACATCACCTTCGAGGCAAAAATGGGTGACGGATCGAATCCAAACGAAGGGCTCATGGGAAAACTCCTCAGCGTAGGCAAACGCGCCTTAACAGGAGAATCCATATTCATGACACACTTCACCAACAGCGGAACCGGCAAAAAACGAGTCTCCTTTTCAGCACCATACCCAGGGCAAATTGTTCCGATCGATCTATCGAAAAGTCGCGGCAGATTTCTCTGCCAGAAAGACGCCTTCTTATGTGCCGCAAAAGGGACCAAAGTCAGCATCGCGTTCACCCGAAAACTAGGCGCCGGATTTTTTGGAGGCGAAGGATTCATCCTTCAAAAACTCGAAGGCGACGGGATGGCATTCATACACGCAGGCGGAACGATCATCAAAAAAGAATTGAACGGAGAAACGCTTCGCGTAGACACAGGATGTATCGTTGGATTTTCTGATGACGTTGACTACTCGATAGAACGCGCAGGCAATTTGAAATCGATGTTTTTTGGTGGTGAAGGACTATTCCTCGCAACATTAAGAGGAACCGGAACCGTATACCTACAAAGCCTACCCTTTTCACGCTTATGCGATCGGATTCTTGCACATGCTCCATCCGCTGGCGGGGAGCGAAAAGGCGAAGGCTCGGTCCTAGGCATGGTCGGGAGCTTGATCGGCGGCAATTAACGAGTGAGCATTGACGATTGAAGATTTCCGATTGCCGATTGAAAGAAAAGTTTCAACCAAAGAAGAGAACATCATTAATCCCCATGAAAAACAACACATCCATTTTGATAGGCAACTCCTTTCCGTTTTCCCTGATCCGTCGAGACGTCACGATTGAGCCGCAGCCCCATTCCGCACTGAAAGCGGCGCTGGCCGGGAAACGCATCGTCTCCTATTGGGGGCACACCAACACGCTTGCCCGAGCGGAAGAATTTGCAGGATGCGGACTGGCTCCGAAGAGTGAGCGTCCCGTCCTAAAACTGAACGACGACCATTTTCCAACCCTTGGAAACCAAACCTTTTCCGAGGTTTGGATACTATCGCCCGACTACATCGGACACTTCCGCCCCGCCGTCGGCGAAGAAGTCCCGCCCGAGAAAATCTCGGGCTGGCAGATATTAAAACTAACCTGGGAGACGCATGAATGAGTGAAATGTTAATGAAAGTACAAATTGGGCCCGTGCAAGAATTCATTGCCCAAGCCCGCTCCACCCGCGACATGTGGGCCGGGAGCTACCTACTGTCGCGTATTACAGCGCGAGCGATGGAGGTTTTTAAGGATAATGGAGATGTTGATTTTGTCTTTCCAGATTTAAAAAATCAATCTCTCTACGAAATGGTGACAGGCAAATCAGTTGAGTGTGATAAGGGGCTAATTCCCACCCTTCCAAACGTATTCATGATGATTGTTCCAAAGAAGGACGTTTCTTGTTTGGCTGAAAAAGCAAAAGAAGCTGTTTCTATAGAATTGGGCTGGATTTCAAATGCTTGCTGGGAATGGATGAAAAGCAAAGGTGCTCACTCGGACGAGATGGAAAAACGTTGGAATGATCATGTTGCGCGTTTCCCAATCATTAACTGGCATGCAGTGGAATACGACGGGATAAAAGAACATTGGAGTGAGACTGTTGATCTTCTCGGAAAAGAAATGGCGGCGCGGCGAAACACCCGCGAGTTCGACCAATGGGGCTGGGAATTGCGGGAAGATCCAAAAGATAAAAAAGAAAAATGGATGTTCGATGACTCTCATATTTCTGCAACGAAAGATGTCCTCTCCGGAAAGGAGGAATCCATTGGTTCTGAAGAGTTGTGGGATGTCCTGAAGCTGACAGAAGAGTTTAAAAAATCAGGACCATATGGGGCTATTAATTGCATCAAGCGGTTGTTTCCCTACTGTTGTTTCCCAAACAGAAAAGAGTACTGGAATAATTTGAGTATGTTTAGTACGCGAGATATTGCAGGGCGAAATAAAGAGGGATGGTCTTCGGTAAAGGACGAAAATGAAGAGCGGAAGCCAAAGAATCCTTATATGGCGGTGATTGCGATGGACGGGGATCGGATGGGCGCGGCTTTGAAAAAAATCGATGATCGGACTCATCACGAAAAGTTTAGTCGCGAGTTGGCGAGATTTTCAGAACAAGAGGTGAAGGGGATCGTTAATAAAGCGGAAGGGCAACTAGTATACGCTGGTGGAGATGATGTATTGGTTCTGTGCCCAGCAGATGGGGCATTGACACTGGCTCAAGCTCTCCATGATAAATTTTTAGATGTGATGAAAGATTTTAAGAATCTGGACCCTGAAAACCCGATTGATGCCAGCTGCGGAATTGCCGTTGGGCATTATCAATTCCCGTTGCAACGCATTGTTGACGAAGCACGCAAAGCGGAGAGTCGCGCCAAAAACAAACGCGGACGTGCCGCGTTTGCTCTGACGCTCCTCAAACGCTCCGGCGAGATTATCCACTGGGGCGCGAAATGGGAGTCTCCTGCGCTGGAGGTTTATAATCTCTACACGAAGATGGCGTCTTCGGATGAAGCCTCGTCTCGTTTCCCTTACGCCTTCGCGGCATTGCTGGCTCCTTATCGACTGAACGAGGATGTTTCCCCCGATTTTAAAGAGGTTATTTGGAAAGAGTACCTGCATGTCCGGCAACACCAGAAACTGGTCGGGGATTCAGAAAAACAAAAAGAGATGGATGATCTGTCAAAAGAGTATTTAGACGATCTATTCAATAAAGAGAAACCGGGCGGTATCCCGACCGATTTCTCAGCCCTCTTCCTTGCCTCCGCCTTCATGAACCGTCAACGAGGAGAAAGCTAATATGTGTAAATGGACTGAAATTGAAATTAAACCGCGCGACGTTCTCTTCTTTCGCGGCGGAAAACCGATGGGCGCAAGCGCAATCGGCGAAGGTGGCGGATGGCCCATGCCCTCCGTATTTCATCAAGCCATGCTCTCCGCCTTCCACGAACGCTGGCCGGATGCTCAAACAAGGCATCAGCACATCCGCAAAGGAGAAAACAAAAAAAGCTCCTTCCTCTACGGCGACCTGCAAACCGTCGGCGTGTTTCCAAATGTTGGAAAAGATTATGTTCCGGAGGAGAAAGAGAAGCCGGTGAAGGAAGGGGTCTACTTCCCCATGCCAGCCGACGTGCAGTACAAAGACAAAGAGGGAACCGAACTCTGCATTCTCGAACCCGGAAAGTTGAGCGGGAAAAGCGATCTTCCCGCACCGCTCGAACTGGGGCTGTTTAAGCCCGGAGAAGCCACCAAAGAAAAACCCAGCAAATGGATTTCAGAGAAGGATCTGCAGCGCTATCTGAAAGAGGATGTAAGTAAAGTTGGCAAAGCGCCCACACTCTTCGACATCGAATCCCGCCCCGGCATCGGTATCGATCCCGAAACACGCTCTACCGAAGAGGGGATGTTCTACATTGCAGAGACCCTGCGCTTGCGAGAAGGCGTATCGCTCAAAGGCTTCGCTAGCGGCGATGCACTCGAACCCTATTTTTCCAACGGTCGGAAAAGCGAATTCATCTTCGGCGGACAACGCGGCGTCGCATTTCTTGATGGGGTTCGAGACGATACCAAGCAACTTCCAACCCTTGGAAAACCTAGCGGAACCCGCATAAAATGGGTGCTGCTCACCCCTGCCATCTTCACCGGAGGCTGGTTGCCGAGCTGGATTGATCCGAAAGAGGGCAAAATCGTTGGCGTAGAAACCACCAAGCCCGAGCGGAAGCCCCGCGAATCACGAGCGGACTGGCGGGCACGGTTCACCAAAAAAGAAATTCCTGGAAAACTCGTCGCCGCCTGCATTCCCAAACCGGAACCCATCTCGGGATGGAGAGCTCAATGCGGAAACGAAGGGCCGCGCCCAACGCGCCTTTGCGTACCCGCCGGAGCCGTCTACTACTTCGAAGCTGAAAGTAAGCAAGCCGCAACGCAGTTGCTGAAATTTTTAAATGGAAAACGAAAAAGTGACATCGCCGCCGAAAAAGGATTCGGCTTCGGTGTCTGTGGAACGTGGAGCAGGGGCGACACGCATATCGCCCATAAAGGAGAAGAAAAATGAACAAAATGACCCTCACCCTATTCGCAAGAACCCCCGTACACGTTGGCGCGGGCAACTCCGTCGGCGCCGTGGACTCCCCCGTCCAGCGCGAGCGCCACACAAAAATCCCAATCATTCCCGGAAGCTCACTCAAAGGCGTGATTTCCGACCTTTGGAACGATGCGGATTTCAACCGCACCGAGAAAGGAAAAGAGCTTTTCGGAGAAGACGATCAAAATGCCGATGCGAAAGCTGGCTCCCTGCTCATCGGCGAAGCGCGGGTCTTGGCATTCCCCGTTCGTTCAGCGAAAGGCATGTTTGCCTGGATTACGTGCCCGCTGGTGTTGCGGAGGTTCAAACGCGAAACCGGTACGAATTTCGAGGTTCCGTCCGTTGATGATAAGGAGAAAGAGGAATGGGCACTGACTTTCGAAAACAGCTCCGTGACATTGGATAAAAAAGTGATTCTCGAAGAGTATGTCTTCGATGTTCTTGATCAAGCACCTGACCAGAAAATTGTCGAGGAGTTTAAGGAACTGGTCATGAAAGACCCCGTCTGGAGTGGAATTGAGAAACAGCTCGTCATTGTTTCCGACGAAATTTTCCAGCACTTCTGCGAACACGCCTGCGAAGTCGTCACCCGCATTAAAGTGGATGATGCAACCGGCGTTGTCGTGGATGGCGCACTCTTCAACTTGGAGCAAGTGCCGAGCGAAACGCTCTTCTACACGACCGTTCTTTCTGCGAAAGCCGGCGTTTTGGAGCCGCTCAAAGAAAGGCTCGAAGAGGAAAAAATCATCCAAGTCGGCGGCGATGCCACCACCGGACTCGGCTTCTGCACCGTCACCTGCAAGGAGATCAGCTAATGCAAAATCTAGAACAAAAACGAGCGGCTCATGCGTTGGAACGGGCGGATAGCATTACGAAAGGTTGCGGCGGCGGCGATCCAACGGGGGTCGTCAAAAAAGTGCCCGCCATGGTGATTAGCTCTGGGATTCTATCCGCAATGGCTTTTGCCAAAGAAAAGGAGCACGGCTACGAATCCGTCTTCCTCGCATTTGTGGATTACTCCGAGGAAATCTACGCCAAAGATTTGAGCGGAGCGCTAGACGAACTGTGTCAAATGAGCGCGGGCAACCTTCGTCGAATCACAGCCGAATTCATGGCGTACATCAGTTATCTTCGGCGATTCGTCACTAAAAAAGAGAAGGAGTAGATATGGCTATTCATTTGCCCAGAGGACTCAAGCTTCCGCCCAACCTTCACGAAGTGAACGCTTCGTTGTTGATGACGAAGTACGCAGATGTGAAAAACGATAAAGAGGAGTCGAAACGGATCGTTGATCGGGTTTGTCGCGGAAAGACCGTCGAAACGAAGTTTCGTTTTACAGAAATTTCCAACACGCAATTCATCGTGATGAAATTGATGGATCGAATGATTGTCGATCAATCGGGCGGCGTAATGGAAAATTCAAATCTTTCGCTTCATCCACACTTTGGAAATCCAGTAATTCCTGGATCGGCAGTGAAAGGCGCGGCTCGTCATTATTTGTGGGAGCTGTGGAACGAAGCCGAGGGAGCTGAAAAAGAAACACTCCAAGCGGAGTTAGACGAGATATTCGGTGACTCCGCCAGCGCAGGGAAAGTTTCTTTTCTGATGGCCATTCCGTATGGGTCGGCAGGAATTGAACCCGATGTGCTCACGTGCCACCATGGGGATTATTATTCGACAAAGAAGAAAAAAGATCGAGCGACGGACGATGAATCCCCGAATCCGCAATTTTTCCCCGTAGTGAAAAAGGGAGCCTCCTTCGAGTTTGTTGTGAGACCCACCGCTCGCGGAACCGATGCGCTCGCTGAAAAAGCGTTGGGGTATCTGAAATCTGCCTTAGAAATAAACGGCATCGGCGCAAAAACCGCTGCGGGATATGGTTGGTTTGAGGAGGATTTGGATGCGAAAGAAAAACGCGAAAAAGAAGAACACGAATCCTCGTTAGGCAATGCGGTTTCTGAATTCTTGAAGGACAACAACCCGCTTCGCGAAGACCTGTTGAATGAAGGCGAGTTTTCTAGCGTCGTGGGTCGGGTGCTTGAAACAGGAACGGACGATGAAAAAATGGTATTGGTTGCTTTGCTGAAAAGTGAAAAGATGAACTATCTGAAAAAACAGAAGCAACTGGCGGGAAAAGGAAAAGCAGGGCCAAAAGAACGAGTTCAAAAAATCGGACTTCTTTTGGCTGATTTGGAGGGAATGTTTGAATGAAAGAGTTTTTCAATGAAGAGATAGAAATCATCACACCCTGTTTTTGCGCGGGAGCGGATCAGGCGGTTGCGGAGATTCGCGCACCATCCATTCGTGGAGAACTACGTTGGTGGTTCCGTGCGCTGGGTGGCGGGAAAAAAGAGGAGCAAGAAATTTTCGGAGGCATTGCGGGCGAAGACGGTAAGTCGAGCGCGTTGGTTGTGCGGGTGGCAGATGTCCGCCCAGCAGATTCAATTATAAAAAAATTGCCGACAAAGGAAAATAGGCAGGATGACGATCCATATTATCTCCTCCATTTTGCAAAAGCATCTGGAGAGGGCGTTCGCTACCAAAAAGACGGGTTCTTCTCCCCAGGAACCCAATTCCGACTCAAGATTTTTATGCGCCGATCCATCGCCGCCGAAACAATGTTTCAGCGGGCATTCGACGTATTTCTTCGATTCGGCGCCATTGGATTGCGCTCCAATCGAGCCTGCGGTGCATTTTACGCTCCATCAAAAATGGAAACATTCGATGCATTTTCTGATTGGGTTAAAACGTTGCCAGAAAATATTCAGATTGCATGGCTGACCAGTCATGAAAAACCCAAATTCTGTTCAAATTGGAATGGTGCATTTCGTGCGGAAGCAAAAATTCTAAAAAGCATTCGGAAGAATGGATATTCCGCGGGGGAAGGCGGAAACATGCCAAGCCCGCTTGGGCGTTCGCAACCTCGGCAAGGAAGCGCAGTTCGTTTGCGCCCCGTACAATTGAAAGAAGGGATTCTTCCGGTGGTGCTTTATGTGCCAGATGTTTTGGGCGAAGAATGTCGCGATCCAGATTTTAAAATTTCCGGCATTGAGATTGGCGCGGATGAATTGCAATCTGCATAAAACCCATGCCTGAAAAACCAACCAAACAAAAATACGACCCCGCCATCCATCATCGGCGATCGATCCGGCTGAAAGGGCATGATTATGCCGGGGGCGGGGAATATTTCGTCACGATCTGTGCGCATCGGGAATTCATCGCGGCGCGTGGGAAACGCCCGTTCGATCCATTTCGAGAGATCATCGAGAAGGAATGGTTGAAGTGCGGCGAGGTGCGCGACGATGTTTTTCCGGGCGAATACGCCATTATGCCGGATCATTTCCATGGATTGCTTCGGATTGCCCCGGGGCAATCGGAATTGGGAAAGGTGGTGGGGGCATTCAAGGCGGCTGTATCGCGGAAAATCCGGATGGCGGAAGGGGCGATTTATGAATCTGGGGCGATTTGCGAATCTGGGGCGATTTGCGAATCTGGGGCGATTTGCGAATC
>JAOZMR010000022.1 GCA_029934215.1 Pontiellaceae bacterium
TCTGGCATGGGGCACGATTTTTAAAAAGCGGGCATTTCAAATTACAGTCTACCTTCTACAGGAGAAGGCGCAGTTTGACTTTCTGGTTTCGCTTGCCGATGATAAAGACCGTGCGGCGGCGGTGGCGGCGATGGAATCCATCGAAGCGGACTATGAAACGCTTTCGGGCGTGCTACCGAAGGCGGAATATCACGAGCTGGATAACGAGGTTCTTGGGACGCTACTTCGTACTTTGAACCCAGACGAGCTGAAGAAGGCTTCGGGCGATATCTTCGGGCGCATTTATGAATATTTCCTGACGCAGTTTGCCAATGACAAAGCGCATGACGGTGGGGAGTTCTTTACTCCAGTTTCGTTGGTGTCGCTGATTGCTCATGTGCTGGAACCGGAACGGGGCAGCGTGCTTGATCCGGCGTGCGGGTCGGGCGGTATGTTTATGCAGAGCGCGAAGTTTGTGGAGCAGATGAAGGCCAACCCTTCGGAGCGGCTGACCTTCTACGGGCTGGAAAAGAACCCAACTACCATCCGACTGGGCAAGATGAGTCTGGCGGTGCATGGACTGGAAGGCGACATCCGCAAGGCGATTTCCTACTACGAAGATCCGCATGAACTGCTGGGCAAGGCGGAGTATGTGATGGCCAATCCGCCGTTCAATACCGACGAGGTGGACGCGGAAAAGGTGAAGCGCGATCCGCGTTTGCCGTTTGGTCTGCCGGGTGTGAATAAGAAGAGGAAGGTTTCGAATGGGAACTATCTCTAGATGTCTTATTTCTACAGCTATCTGAGCAAAAAGGGACGGGAGGGCTTTGTGATGTCTTCGCAGGCATCGAGCGCGGGCGGCGAAGAGGTCAAGGTGCGGCAGAAGCTGATTGAAACGGGCGCGGTCGAAGCGATGGTTGATGTGCGCGGCAATTTTTTCTACACCCGATCCGTACCCTGCCAGCTCTGGTTTATTGATCGGGGTAAGCCCGATCAACCCTCACCCCCAGCCCCTCTCCCAGAGGGTGAGGGGAGCGATTCGTATGCTTCCGTTCCTCTCAATCATAAAGGACATGTGCTGATGGTGGATGCGCGGAATGTCTACCGTAAGGTGACGCGCAAGATCTTCGATTTTACGCCAGAGCAGGAAAAGAATCTCAACTCCATCTTCTGGCTCTATCGCGGGCAGAACGAGCGGTTTGTTGAGCTGGTGCAGTCGTATGTGGATCAAGTGCTGAATGAGGCACAGTGCTGTTTTGTGAATTCAAAGGGTGAGCCGTTGTCTGAATGTAAGGCGACGCTGAATGCGTTGTTTACTGCGATGCAACCCTTCTTGGAATCGTTGCCGAAAGAGGGTGTGCAGGCGGAAACGGTCGCCGAGTTGAAAAAATCGGGATCAGATCTTCATGAGGAAATCATTACGTTTGAGCAGGCGCGGAGCGATGCGCAGAAACAGTGGGAGGACGGCGACTACGCGACGGCTCAGGAATTACTGACGTTTGTCGAAACGGATGCGGTTGTTTCTGGCTTGGCGGAAAAGAGCCACGATCTGGTGAAGCTGATCGATCCTGCGTATAAATTGGCGACTCGCTTGGGTGAGCAGTGCGAAAAGGAATTGAATGCCAAACGTTCCGACCTTTGGAAAAGTACAGAGATCAACGGTGGAAGAAGTTCCAACCTTCGGAAAAAAGCGGAAGCGGCGCGGAAAGATGCGGTCGAGCAGTTGACGCGCGTGCGCTATTTCTACAAACAGGCGCATTGGCTACTGTCGCGTTTCCCCGAGGGCGAACTTTCGCAGGAGCTGGGGATATGAGTTGGCGTGAAATAACTCTAGGTGAAGCTATTCACGTGAAACATGGCTTTGCCTTCAAGGGCGAGTTTTTCTCCGATTCTGGCGAATCAGTTGTTTTAACACCGGGAAATTTTCATGAAGCGGGCGGGTTTAGGCTGCGGACAGGTAAAGATCGATTCTATGCAGGGGATATACCAGAAGACTATGTGCTAGATGAGAACGATGTAATCGTGGCGATGACGGAGCAGGGAGAAGGATTGTTAGGCAGTTCAGCACTGATTCCTGAGGGCGGGAAATATCTTCACAATCAACGTCTTGGATTGATTCAAAATGTTGATGGTTCTCTTTTGGATAAAGGGTTCCTTTATCATCTCTTCAACAAAAGAAGTGTCCGAGGGCAAATCAAAGGAAGCGCTACAGGAACAAAGGTTCGGCACACAGCTCCTGAGCGAATTTACAGAGTTAAGGTATCTGTCCCTAGCGATGTGTCCAAACAAAAATATATTGCAAGAACACTGTTTAACTACGACGATTTGATAGAAAACAATCGGCGGCGGATTGCTTTGCTGGAGGCGTCGGCGCGGTTGCTGTACAAGGAGCGGTTTGTCCATCTGCGCTTCCCCGGTCATGAGCAGATCACCGTCGTCGATGGCGTGCCGGAGGGGTGGGAGAGGAACGCTTTGGGCGATTGTGTAACGCTAAATTATGGCAAGGCATTGAAGGCTGATAACCGAGTGGATGGTGCGTTCCCCGTTTATGGCTCAAGCGGTGAAGTCGGATCTCATAACAATGCCCTTGTTAAAGGCCCTTCCGTTGTGGTCGGGCGAAAAGGAAATGTGGGCAGTGTGTTTTGGGAACAACGTGATTTTTGACCTATTGACACTGTCTATTTCATCTCGCCTGAAGAGTCAGATTTGTATCTTTATTACGCATTGAAGAGTATGATTTTTACCAGCACTGACGTTGCTGTGCCCGACCTTAACCGAAAGTTTGCTTACAGCCGAACTCTTCTAATGCCATCTGATCATGTGAAAGAGGATTTTGTTGCTGAGGTAGCCGCTCTTCGGTTGCAGATTGATAAACTTGGTAAATATAACCAAAAGCCACCCGAAGCCCGCGACCTGTTGCTTCCTCGCTTGATGAATGGAGTGATCGAGGTATGAGAACGCGGTTTGGTGTTTGGGGCGATTTTAGAGGTGTTGACAGATTGTTAAAAAAATGACATTTTGTTAACGGAAATGGAGGCGGTTAATGATTGCTGAACGAATAAAGAATGCACGTTTGGCGGCGGGGCTTTCGCAGGATGATGTCATTCGTCGTTTGAATGGGAGCATCACGAAGGCCGCGTTGTCGAATTATGAAAATGAGAAGCGCACGCCCCATGCTGTGATTTTGCGTGAACTGGGGGCTGTTTTTGGTGTGCGTCCTCAGTGGTTTATGAGCGAGCCGGAGATGTCGATTCAGTGGCATGCGTATCGTGCTGCGACAAAGCTGGGCGCACGTAAGCGCGAGATGATTGAAGCGAAAGCGGCTCAATGTGCTGAGAATTATATGGAGGTAAGCCGGTTGTTTCCGTCGGAGAAGAAAAACCATTTTCCGGCTCGCAAGATGGTGAGTACGTTTGAGGAAGCGGATCAATGCGCGGCGGATTTGCGCAAACGCTGGGCGCTGGGTCGCGATGCGTTAGAGAGCGCAACGCAATGTTTGGAAAATCACGGGGCATTGATTGTCCATTACAACTCGGAGCCATATAGCGGATTTGACGGTCTTTCCGCGACGGTAAATGGCGGGCACCCGCTGGTGATTGTAAATAGCACGGTTCCGGTTGATCGGTTGCGGTTTGATCTGGCACACGAGCTGGGGCATGTGTTGATGGATACGTCTTCGGTGGGCGATGATAAAAAGGAAGAGAATCTAGCTAATCGGTTTGCTTCTTCCTTTTTGGTTCCGCCGGAAACGGTGAAGGCGGAGTTGGGTGCGCACCGGCGGAAGTTGACTCTTTCCGAGCTGTTATTGCTCAAACAAAAGTATGGTCTTAGCGTGGGTGCGTGGGTGTTTGCCGCAAAGGAACATGGCATTATTAATGACGCCACGACAAAGTCACTTTGGATTCAGCGAAGTCGGCGTGGATGGAATAAATGCGAGCCGGATGTTTTCAACGGGAATGAAGAGCCTTCTCGGCTTCGACAAATGACGTTGCGGGCGGTAACCGATGGGCTGTTGTCCTCCAGGCGTGCCGTGGAATTGGTGCCAGAAGTGGAAGCCGAGTTGCGGGAAGAGGGACTGGTTCCGGAAAGTCGGGCTTTGCTGTTTAATTCCCTGAGTCATGCTGAAAGGCAGAGAAAAATGCGTAAGGCGGCGGACGCGGCGGCGGCAGATTATGCCGATGGCGGAGCGTTGGCCGATCTGCAAGGTGCTGAGGGGGATGGAATCGATGAGTAATCTCATTATCCCGAAGCAAGGCGAGGTTTGGCTGGTGGATTTTGATCCATCCGTTGGCTCTGAAATGAAAAAACGTCGCCCCGCGATTGTTATCAGTGATAATTCGGTCGGGAAACTGCCGTTGCGCATTGTCGTTCCCGTGACCGATTGGAAAGACCGTTACGGAAGTTCACCTTGGTTCACCGAGTTGAAAAACACACAGAACAACGGCTTGTCTAAAACATCAGGTGCGGACGGGTTTTCAATCAAGTCGGTCTCCTTGCAGCGTTTTTCAAAAAAGCCTGGAGCGATAACCGCCGATGAGCTACAAGATATTCATTACACCATTGTTTTCTGTCTGGGATTAGGATGAATAACTGATGAAATCTGACTACACCGAAGATACCCTTGTGCAACAGACGACGGCGGACTATCTCCGTGATGAGCTTGGCTGGCGTTCGGAGTATGCGTTCAATACGGAGACATTCTCAGGGAACCCTCTCCCTCAATCCCTCTCCCAAAAGGAGAGGGAGGTTGATTTTGGGGCGGGCGGATCGCTGGGTCGGGAGAACGACAAAGAGGTGCTGCTGAAGCCGCTCCTTCGTGAAAAGCTAAAGGCGTTGAACCCGGGATTGCCGGAGATGGCTTATGCCGATGCGGTGCGGAAGATTTCGGAGTCAGCTATTAGTCAGACGCTATTTTCGACGAACCGCGAAAAGTATGAGCTGTTGCGCAACGGGGTGCGGGTGGCTTTCCGCAACGAGAAGGGCGAGCAAAAGAAACAGACGCTTCGAATTTTCAATTTTGATGAGCCGACGAAAAATGATTTTCTGTGTGTGCGTGAGCTGTGGGTGCGGGGCGATCTGTACCGCAGGCGGGCGGACATTGTTGGATTTGTGAACGGGATTCCTCTTCTGTTTGTGGAGTGCAAAAACGTACACCGCGATCTGGAGGTGGCGTTCCGTGAAAATCTGGCGGACTACAAGGAAACGATTCCGCATCTGTTCCACCATAACGCGATTGTGATGCTGGGTAACGGCATCGAAGCGAAGGTGGGAACGGTTACGAGCCAGTATAACCACTTCGCGGATTGGAAGCGCCTTGAGGAGGATGAGCTGGGTGTGGTGGATATGGAGACCCTGCTGAAGGGTGTCTGCGATAAGAGCACCTTCATGGATTTGATCGAGAATTTCATCCTGTTCGATGATTCGACGAGTAAGGCGGTGAAAATTCTCGCCCGCAATCACCAGTTTCTTGGGGTGAACCGTGCGATTGATGCGGTGGAGAAACGGGAGGAGCGTGAGGGTAAGCTGGGCGTTTTCTGGCATACGCAGGGATCGGGTAAGAGCTATTCGATGCTGTTCTTTACCCGCAAGGTGCATCGCAGGCTGGGCGGTAATTTTACGTTTGTGATCCTGACCGACCGAGATGATCTTGACGGGCAAATCTACAAAACCTTTGCCGGATGCGGCGTGGTGAATAATGATCGCGATCCGTGCCGGGCGGCGAATGGGAAGCATTTGGAACGGTTGTTGGGTCAGCATAAGTCGTATGTGTTTTCACTGATTCAGAAATTTAATCAGGATGTGGAAGAGGATGCGTTCTTTTCGGAACGCGACGATGTGATTGTGATTACGGATGAAGCGCATCGTACCCAGTACGGCACGCTGGCGCTAAATCTGCGCAACGCCTTGCCGAACGCGAGCTATCTGGGCTTTACGGGTACGCCGCTGTTTTCGGACGATGAGATTACGCGTCGGGTATTCGGGGAGTATGTTTCGACCTATGACTTCCAGCGGGCAGTGGAAGACGGCGCAACCGTGCCGCTCTATTATGACGCACGAGGCGAGCGATTAGATATTTCCACCAGTGATTTAAACGAGCGGATCGCCGAAAAGCTGGAAGAGATCGAATCTACGTTGGATGTCGATAAACGCCAACGGTTGGAGCAGGCACTGAAGCAGGACTATCACATTATTACCGCTAAGGAGCGGCTGAATCAGGTGGCCGAGGATTTTGTGGAGCACTATTCAACGGGCTGGGAAAACGGCAAGGCGATGATGGTGTGCATCGATAAAGTTACCTGCGTGAAGATGCATCAGAAAATTTCCAAACTTTGGAAAAAGCGGATTAAACAGCTCGCCAAGGAACTGCCAAACGCCGCTGACGAACAGGATGAAATTTATCGCCTGCGTCAATTGGCTTGGATGCGGGAAACAGAACTGGCGGTTGTTGTCAGCGAGGAACAAGGAGAGGTGGAAAAGTTCCGCAAGTGGGATTTGGACATTAAGCCTCACCGCAAGTTGATCAAAAATGGCTTTAAAATTCCTGAAAAACTTCGCGACCGACCGGAGTTTATGGGTATGCAGCGGCTGGATATGGATTCAGCGTTCAAGGAGCCGGCCCATCCATTCCGTATTGTGATTGTCTGCGCCATGTGGCTTACGGGTTTTGATGTGCCGAGCCTGTCCACGCTTTATGTCGATAAGCCGCTGAAGGCGCATACGTTGATGCAGGCGATTGCGCGGGCCAACCGGGTGAGCGAGGGCAAGAACAATGGCTTGATTGTGGATTATTGCGGTATTTTGAAGAATCTGCGCAAGGCGCTGGCAACTTTTGCTGGGGCGGGTGATGACGGGCGAGATGGGGGCGGAAGTGGCGGGACTGATCCCGGCCAACCCATGGAAGAGCTGCTTGCCGAGCTAGGAGAAGCTATCGAGCTTGTTCGGTCATTTCTTGATCAACGCAATGCCCCTTTGGATGACGTTAAGAGCACTTCAGGGTTTGAGCGCAATGCGGCGATAGTGAAAGCTAAGGAGGCGGCCAACGAGAACGATGAGACTCGTAAGCGGTTTGAGATCATGTGCCGGGCGGTGTTCAAGAAGTTCAAGGCATGCATCAATGACCCACGTATTAATGCGTATCGCCCCGACCGCGATGTAATCAGTGTTATTTATAAGCACCTGCAAAAAGATCGGGTGATTGATCGTCTCTCGTTCGATCTGAAATCTTCCTTTCCCGATATGGGTGGGTTGTCTCCGCGAAATCTCCTGTTTATGCGCTCGTTTGCCGAGGCATTCCCAGATCAGAGAATAGTGAAACAGCTTGTTTCACAAATTCCATGGGGACACATTGTTCGCTTAATACAGAAGGTGAAATACCCCACAGAGAGAGAATGGTATATCCAAAAAACCATTGAAAACGGGTGGAATCGCGACATTCTTGTGATGCAGATCGAAACCCAGTTGCATCTGCGACAAGGAAACGCCGCCACCAACTTTGAATTAACCCTGCCGCCAGCGGAGTCGGATATGGCGACGCAAATTTTCAAAGATCCCTATTTGTTCGATTTCTTGGGTACTGCAGACCCTCGCAATGAACGCGAGGTTGAGCAGGGGTTGGTTGATCATATCCAACGCTTTCTTCAGGAGTTGGGTGCGGGCTTCGCCTTTGTGGGTCGGCAAATGTTGCTGGAGGTGGGCGGGCAGGATTTCTATATCGACTTGCTTTTCTATCATTTGACGTTGAGACGTTTTGTTGTGATTGATCTGAAAAATACGACCTTCGATCCTGGCTTTGCTGGGAAAATGAATTTTTACCTGTCGGCGGTGGACGATCTATTAAAACATGACGACGACAAACCCTCGATTGGTCTGCTACTTTGTAAAAATCAAAACAAGACGGTGGTTGAGTATGCCCTGCGCGATATTCAAGCGCCCATCGGGGTCGCGGAATGGAAGACCAGTTTGGTGGAAGAACTCCCCGATGATCTGAAAGGGAGTCTTCCTTCCATTAAAGAGATCGAAGCAGAACTTTCTGGAGATGCAAAATGAGCCAGCTTGAAAAACGTAAGGCGGAACATGTGAAGATCGTGGCGGGAAACGCCGCGATGGATCGTCAAAGAAATTATTTCGATGAGATCCGCCTGACGCATCGCGCGTTGCCGGATCTGAATTTTGCGGAGATCGATCCGTCGGTTGAGTTTCTGGGTAAAAAACTTTCGTTTCCGTTTGTGATTTCGGCGATGACGGGCGGCGGCGATCCGTTGCTTAAGAAAATCAATATAAACCTGGCCGAAGCGGCGGAGGCGGAGGGTGTCGCGATGGGCGTTGGCTCGCAACGAATTCTTTTTACTGAGCCATCTTCGAAATCGAGTTTCGATTTGCGCGACGTGGCTCCGAATGCGCTGTTGCTCGCCAATTTGGGCGCGGTGCAGTTGAATGAGGATATGACGCTTCAGCACGCGAAGGATGCGGTGGATGTTTTGAAAGCGGATGCGCTTTGTCTGCATCTCAATCCGTTGCAGGAGGCGATCCAACCAGAGGGCGATACCGATTTTTCCAACCTTTGGAAAAAAATTGGCGAAGTTGTCCAAGGTTTGGAAAAACCGGTGATCGCTAAAGCGGTTGGCGCGGGCATTTCGGAGGTCGATGCGGAGTTGTTGATTCGGGCTGGGGTGAAAACCATCGACGTTGCTGGCGCGGGCGGTACGTCGTGGAGTCGGGTGGAGGGAGAGCGGTGCGACGACTCTTCGCTCGGGGAACTTTTTCAGGATTGGGGCATCCCTACGCCGCTGGCGCTGAAGGCGCTGGCGCCGCTGGATGTTGAGCTGATCGCTTCGGGCGGAATTCGGTCGGGGATTGATATGGCAAAGGCGCTGATTCTTGGCGCGTCGATTTGCGGAATGGCGCGTCCGTTCTTGGCTCCGGCGATGGAGTCGGCGGAGGCTGTGCGCAAGGTGATTCGGCGTATCAAGCGCGAGTTTGTCACTGCGATGTTTTTGCTTGGATGCAAAAACGTTGAGGCGTTGAAGGGGAATCGTGATTTGATTGTAAAGTAGGACAGTGCTTCCAGCCTGTCCACGGAGGATCGGCTCTTTGCGTGAGTGGACAGGCTGGAAGCACTGTCCTACGTTTGGGAAAGGATTTTATGAATATTGGCATCGACCAGATTAGTTTTTATACCTCGCAGTATTTTCTCGATTTGAGAACGCTGGCGGAGGCGCGCGGCGTTGATCCCGACAAGTATATTGTTGGGATTGGTCAGAGCAAAATGGGGATTCCGCCGCCGGATGAAGATGTGGTGACGATGGCGGCGAGCGCGGCGTTTCCGTTGAAGGAGAAGGGCGATCTCGACGGCGTGGAAACCCTTCTGTTCGCAACGGAGAGCGGGATCGATCAGTCGAAGGCGGCGGGTCTGTTTGTTCATAACTTGCTCGGTCTGCCTGAGCGTTGTCGTGTGGTGGAGCTGAAACAAGCCTGCTATAGCGCGACTGCCGCGCTGCGCATGGCGATGGGGCTGGTGGCGATGCGCCCAAAAAGCAAGGTGCTGATTATCGCTTCCGATATTGCGCGCTATGAACTCGAAAGCCCTGGGGAATCGACGCAGGGCTGCGGGGCGGTCGCGTTCACAATTTCTGCAAATCCGCGTCTGATGAAGATTGATCCCGAGGCCGGATTCTACGCGGACGATGTCATGGATTTTTGGCGTCCGAATTATTTGTCCGAGGCGTTGGTGGACGGCAAGTTTTCGACGCTGGTTTACATTAAGGCGTTGAAAGCTTCGTGGAAGCAGTACGCCGAAGAGAGCGGTCGGTCTCTCGAAGATTTTTCCCGATTCTGCTATCACATTCCGTTCACCCGCATGGCGGCGAAGGCGCATCAAAAGCTGGCTCGCGGCATTTCGAAAGAAGACCTTGATGCGGTGATTGGCGAGTCGCTTCTTTACAGTCGCGATGCGGGCAATTGCTATTCCGCATCGCTTTACGTCGGGCTTACGTCACTGCTTGATCATGCTGAGGATTTGAGCGGGCAGCGGATTGGTTTGTATAGTTACGGCTCGGGTTGCGTCGGCGAGTTTTTCAGCGGGGTCGTGCAGTCCGGCTATCGTGATGCGCTTCTCGCCGAGACGCATCAAAAATTGCTGACGGATCGAACCGAGCTGACGTTCCAGCAGTACGAAGATATTTATCACTACGGAATTCCGACCGACGGCGGAACGCATGATTTCCCGCAATACCGAACGGGCCCATTTCGGTTCGCCGGAATTCACGAACACAAACGTATCTACGAAACAACAGCAGCGCAAAACAGTCGCGCTGATGGCTAATGGATGGGAGGTTGGTTATGAACGTTTTTGAATTAAATAGGCTTCAGGAAATATACGACGGATTTTCGACGGATTATGATCAGGGTCGGGCTTTATTTGATAATCGGGCGCAGTTGGAGATGTTGACCGGAAAAGTTCCGTCGGGCGCGGATGTGCTTGATGCTGGCTGCGGCTCGGGGAATCCGGTGCTTCGGTTTTTTGCGGATCGAGGGTTTTCTTTGACGGGTACGGATATTTCGCCGTCGATGTTGCGTCTCGCCGCGCGGCAGGTTCCCGAGGCTCGGTTGGTTGAAGCGGATAGCGCGGCTTTGAGTTTTGATGAGGGTTCGTTCGATTTGATCACTTCGTTTTATTCGCTTTTTCACCTCGAAATGGAGAAGCAGCAACAGACGTTTTGTCATTTTTTTAGAATGCTTCGTTCGGGTGGATTTGCGTATTTCACGCTGGCTTCTGAGGCGTATACAGGGTCGCCAGAGTTTTGCGGAACAAAGACGTTTGCGGGGGTTGATTTGCCGTATAGTCATGTTCGCCCCGAGGCGTATCGGAGTTTGTTAGAAGAGATTGGGTTTCGCGTCGAGGGAATGGAACACCGTTCGGTGGGCGGCGAAACGATGTTGTGGGTGTTGGTGAATAAGCCAGTGAATGGAAAAGGAGATGTATGAAAAATTTTAAAGAAATCAGTCCGTTGGAATTGAATGAGAGCGCGTTTCGTCTGATCGGCAAGGAGTGGATGCTGATTACTGCCGGAGATATGAACGGATGGAATACGATGACGGCGAGTTGGGGCGGAATGGGTGAGCTTTGGTTTAAGCCGGTGGTGTTCACGTTTATCCGTCCGCAGCGCTATACGTTGGAGTTTTTGGAAAAACAGCCGACTTTTACGCTTTCGTTTTTCGACGAAAGCCAACGGGAGAAGCTCAGTTTCTGCGGTGCGAATTCGGGGCGCGATTGCGATAAGGCGATCGGGGCGGGTTTGACTCCGTTCGCAACGGATTGCGGATCGGTCGCCTTCGAGGAAGCTCGGTTGGTGCTTGAATGTCGTAAGCTCTATTTTCAGGATTTGAATCCCGACCAGTTTTTGGTTCCGGAACTTGAGGCGCACTATTCAAACAAGGATTATCACCGCATGTTTGTTTCGGAGGTGCTTCGGGTGCTGAAACGGGGGGGCGCTCATGAGTAAACCCCTTGAATATGACTATCAAAGCAGCCGTCCGGTTCGTACCCTTTTTTATCTGCTGAACCGAAAGTGGTATCAGTATCTGTTTCTGGTTTTGCTGTTCGTGATTAAATTGTCACCGAGCTGGGCTACGCCGTTTTTGCTCGCTCGCATTATCAATACCTTGGCGGAACCTGCGGAATATTCCCTCGAAAACCTGCCGGTCTATTTTGTGGTGTTGGCGGCGTTGATGTTGCAAAATATTTTGACGCACACTTTTTATGTTTCGTTGTTGAGCCGGGCTGTTCGCCGGATGGAGAAACAGTTGCGTAGCGCGGTTGCGCGTCGCCTTCAGCAGTTGTCGATCGCGTTTCACGATCGAACCGAGTCGGGTCGATTGCAGATCAAAGTACTTCGCGATGTCGAACAGATTCAGGTGATGTGTATGTTTCTGGGGGAAATGGGGCTGAGTGCCGTTTTGACCTGTTTGGTGGCTCTCGGTGTGACGGCTTTCCGAGAACCGCGCATGCTAATTTTTTACATCGCCCTCGTTCCGATCAGCGCGGGTTTACGAACTCTGTTCCGCCAGCAGTTCTCACTATAAAATAAAGACTTAAAACCAGATCTGAAATCAGGTCTTTTTCAAGAAAAAGCTTAAAAACCCGTTTTCAAGTTTACGGCTTCTTTTCTTATTATTGATAACCATGCGATGAATTAGTTAACGACCTACATGAAAAGCCTATAAATATCACTGTAATACTACAGTTTCCGCAAAAAAATGGCGCAGGTGATGCCTAGAAACTCTCTAATCACGACTGGTGATGGCAATTGTTTTTGAGAGCAATTAATTTTGGAGATTTTTCGCCAAAATAAGATTCCCTCTTCTGGATTTTGGACAGATTCTTGCTGCCGAGCAAAATCTAACCGCGTCTGAACACAATCCTGCGCAGGCAGGACTTTCGTTTCATCCGCCCATGCCAATAACGACCCAATCAACAACAGACAAACAGATTCTGTTGTTTAACGATTCTCGTTATAAGCCACTAGAATGGCAGGTCGAGTTTATCCAGAATTGCACATAATCTGAAAATCTTTTACAATAGAGCTCATGAGTTCGTTCCAGTCGGAATACGCATTGTGGCATGTGATTATTCGCATGTGGTTGAAAAACTTTTCTCGGCTACGAAGCTTGGCGCGAATGAGGCGATACGAAGCGTCATTAATCTCCAGAAAAGTGTGCATTAAGAATGCGAGAATATTCAGGGAGGCTAACATACTGCATAGATTTTCCTTTCCATGCCCAAAATGGTGCTCCAAATGATAACCTTTAGTTTTGAGAGTGTTATTATTTTCGTTCTCGATTTTCCACCGACTGCGTCCACCTTTGATAACGTGTTCCTAATGAACTGCTCATTGTTTCCTAACATTGGAAGAGCAGTCTCTGCCCATGTTTTCAATATTCCAACACTCTAAATCTCAAAACACCCAATCCACCCGTAGTCTAGTGATGAGCGCAAGTAGTAGCCGGTGGCGCCGGTTCGGTGCAATGCTAGGGCAAGGATCGCTTTTCCTTGTTACTTCTCTTTCTACGTTCGCGGTGTTTTTTATATTCTATTTTATCGCTAAGGACGCAATCCCGTTTTTTCAGATGGAGGGTTTTAAGGAGTTTTTTGCGTCAACAAGCTGGTATCCGTCTGGGCATCCGGCAGAATTTGGCGCTCTTTCGATTTTCTTTGGAACCGCGATTGTTACGTTCGGCGCGGTGGTGGTCGCGGTTCCGCTCGGCGTTTCGGCTGCGGTTTGTTTGAGCGATGTCCTCCCGTTTTCTGCCCGTCAGGTTGTGAAGCCAGTGATTGAGGTTCTCGCAGCGATTCCTTCGGTCGCCTATGGTTTTTTTGCGTTGGTTGTTTTGGCGCCTCTTTTACAGGAACAGGGCGGCACGGTTCTTTCTTTGGTCTCGTGGTTGGTGCTGGGACCTGTGTTGATTCTGGCGGTCTTTGTTTTTGGCGATCTGATTGCAGATCGTGCGCCGGAGCGGTTTCAACGATCCGTCCGCTGGGGGAGCATTCTGCTTTTGGGTGCTCTAGGGCTTGTGCTGATGCAGAGCCTTAGTACAACGTTATCGACCATTGAGATTACGAGCGGAACCAACGCGCTTAATGTTTCTCTCATTCTCGGGATTATGGCACTGCCCACGGTGGTAAGTGTTTCGGAGGATGCATTGCAAGCGACGGGGCGCGATTTGCGCGAGGGGAGTTATGCCCTCGGCGCGACGCGTGCCGAAACAATTGTTCGCACGGTGATTCCAGCGTCGCTGAGCGGAATTCTTGCCGCTGTCATTTTAGGTGTCATGCGGGCGGTTGGCGAGACGATGGTTGTCTGGATGGCGTCCGGAAACTCCGCGCGGCTTCCGTCGCCATTGTACAACGTATTGCAACCCGTTCGCACACTCACGGCAACGATTGCGGGAGATATGGGCGAGGCCGACCACGTCACCGGCTCGTCGCGCTTTCACGTATTGTTCGCGATGGCACTCTGCCTTCTTCTCTTCTCATTCATCATGAATCTAGTCAGCGAGGCGATCGTCCGCCGTTCCCGCAAAAAACTTAACACGTAAAACTATCCACATGAATTTAAAGACACGAAAGCTTCTCGATCGATCATTCTCTGGTATGGGGCTTGTGGCGATTGCTGTAATGGCAATGGCACTAGTGGTCATCCTTGCTCCAATCATTGGAAAAGGCGCTGGCGCGTTTATTTTTCGCGGAACCATCGAGCATCGGAAGGTGATGTTCAATTGCTGGAACCGGGGAAACCCCGACCAGATGGCGGAAGAGATTGCCCAAACCGATGCGGCACGTCAGCCGATCTATGAACTCATCTCGACGTTCGAGGCGGAACTCAAAGAGATGGCGCGAACAGATCGCAAGCCCTATAAACAGCCGCTTCGCGATCTAAAGAAAGCAGTTGCCGGATTGCTCGGCCCCACGCCGGGCGCACGGACGCCCGTTCTGATGCGTCAGCAATACGGCGCGACTCGAAAAGACCGTGCGGACATCAAGCTAGACGAAATCCTCTACACCGAGGAATGGGACTATTCCAATCCAGACGCGATGGGCGTGCTCGTGAAAACACCGCGAGCCGAACAGTTTGCAGGAACCTCGCTAGAACCACTTTTCCGAACCTTGGAAAAAAATATAGATGCGATGCTTCAGACGCACCTCACCTTCTATTGGCAGTTCCTGATCGACACCTCAAAAGACTCCCACATCTTCGGCGGAATCGGTCCCGAGGTTCTTGGGACGCTCTACCTGACGTTGGGCGCGATGCTCTTCGCAATTCCAATGGGCGTGATTGCCGCAATTTATCTGTGCGAATACGCCAAAGAAGGACGCGTCATTAGCTTCATACGAACCTGCATCAGCACGCTCGCTGGCGTTCCAAGCATCGTATTCGGGCTATTCGGTTTGGCGTTCTTTCTCAACACCATTCATATCTCAGATTCGAAAAGCGTGCTCGCCGGGTCGCTCACCCTCGCGCTCCTCGTTCTACCAACCGTCATCCGCTCCTCAGAAGAAGCAATTCTCGCCGTGCCACGCGCCTATAAAGAAGCCGCAATGAGCCTCGGCGCTGGAAAATGGCACACCGTTCTCACCGTTATCTTGCCCGCCGCGCTGCCAGGAATCTTAACCGGGGTCGTCATTAGCATGGGCCGCGCAGCTGGCGAAACCGCGCCAATCATCTTCACCGCCGCCGTCAGCGTAGGGCGTCCTCTGCTTCCGTTGCAGACGCTCTCGCAACCGACCCCGGCGTTGCCGTGGAACATTTACAACCTTTGCACAGAGCACGAAGCCGTCGATGAGATTCGCCACGTCCAATTCGGAATGGTCTTCACATTGATCGCCATTGTTTTATTGCTCAACACCGTCGCCATCATTATGCGGGCGAGAATTTCTAAAAAACTACGCGGCTGACGCCGCGAACCGCAGAATATCGAACAAGGAATATCGAATTTTGAAGGATTGATTATGAGTGAAGAAATAAAAATGAAACAAGCTGCGCACTTTGCGGACTACGAGAAGAGCAAGCTCTGCTGTAATCCAGATCATATCAAAACGGAGGATTTCTCCGTTTTCTATGGCGATTTCGAGGCGGTAAAAAAGGTGACCTGCGGATTTCCTAAAGGGCTTGTCACAGCAATGATCGGACCAAGCGGATGTGGAAAAAGCACACTGCTTCGATCCATCAATCGGATGAACGATCTGATTCCACGTTGTCGAGCCAAAGGAAAAATGGTTTTCGCGGACGAAGATATTTACCGTCAAGACATCGACGTGGTTTCACTTCGGATGCGCGTTGGCATGGTGTTTCAAAAGCCGAACGTATTTCCGAAATCCATCTACGACAACATCGCTTACGGTCCGCGCCTTCAGGGCATTCGTAAACGGATAGAGCTCGACGAGCTGGTTGAAACCAGCCTGAATCAGGCGGCGATATGGGACGAAGTAAAGGATCGCCTCACCTCCAACGCGCTCGGAATGTCTGGCGGACAGCAACAACGCCTATGCCTCGCTCGTGCGCTTGCAGTGAAACCAGAAATCCTACTAATGGATGAACCGACCTCTGCGCTCGACCCAAAAGCCACGGCAAAAATCGAGGACCTCATCGCCCAGCTGCGCGAGCAGTACACACTCATCATCGTCACCCACAACATGCAACAAGCCGCACGCGTTTCGGACTTGACAGCCTTTATGTATGAAGGAACACTCGTCGAATTCGGAAAAACAAAAGAGATATTCACTCGCCCCAAGAAGAAACAAACCGAAGACTACATTACCGGAAGGTTTGGATAAGGTATGGAGAATATCGAACACGGAACCGCAGAAATAAAGAATCCCCGCTAGGGAGGGGTGCCCAAAGGGCGGGGTGGGTTCTCCCTCTTCACTTTCAAATTTCACACTAAAGGAGATCTAAAATGTCACAAGTATTTATGAATGAAGTGGATCGGCTAAAGCGTCAGATCCTGAGTTTGAGCGCAATGGTCGAGGAGCATGTCATGCTCTCAGTTAATGCATTACGCGAACGCGATGAAGCGAAAGCAAAACGGGTTATCCAAAACGATAGCAAAATCGACGAAGCCGAGGTGGAGGTGGAGGAGGAAGGTCTAAAAATCCTAGCTCTCCATCAACCCGTCGCCATAGATTTGCGGTTTGTGACTGCCGTTCTAAAAATCAATAACGATCTCGAACGGATCGGTGATATCGCATCCAATGTTGCAAAACGAACAGTTCGCCTTTGTCGGACTCCGGAAGTGAAGGTTCCATCAGAATTGATCGAACTGGGTCGGCATGTTCGCGATATGCTGCATGACTCCCTAGACGCATTTGTTGGTCTCGACTCCGAAAAAGCACTGGCGATTTGCGCGCGCGACGACCGCGCCGACGAACTAACGCGCATAACGCGCGACCTCGCGCAGGATGCGGCGCAAAACGATGTAAAGCGACTCGCGCTTTATGTAGACATCGTTCTCGCCGCACGAAACTTCGAACGCATTGGCGACCTCGCCACAAACATCTGCGAAGACATCATTTATATGGTTCGTGGCGAAATTGTTCGTCACCAAAACCTCGCAGAGATCGATTAAATAATGCGAGGAGTTCGGCGAACTTCTCCTACAGATTCACCAACATGCGTCCGCAGTAGTTGCATATAACGAGCTTTGCTGGGTTGAGAGCATCGTTTACAACCTGCGGCGGAACGCGCATGTTGCACCCTTTGCAATGGTCATTCTCAACGCGAACAACGGCGAAATCGCCTTTATTCGCGAAGAGGCGCTCATATTTTTTGATCAGTGAAGCCGACTCAACATTGGAGACCAAACGCTCGCGCGCAGCAATAACCCTCTCAAGATCCTCATGCACCTCTTCGAGACGTTCCGCGAGCATTTCCTGCTCTTCGCAGATGCCTTCATCTTCCTCTTTCATCTCAGCGTCGCGTTCAGTAATCGCTTTTTTAGAGCCTTCGAGCTGTTCCATCAATTCAATTTCTCGATCTTCGAGCTCGGAAATACTTTTTTCCTCGGCGGCAACCTCGTGGAGGAGCGCACGATACTGTTCATTATTTTGAGCATCCATCTGCTGTTGCTTGTAACGCACGATTTTCTCGCGATGACTTTCCACTTCGATTTCGAGCTGTTTGAGGTCGGACTCAACCTTCATCTGCGCATCATGAGCAATCGCCAGTTGAGCTTTTGCACGGTCAAGCTGAGATTCAACTTCTGCTTTACGGGTAGGGATGTCGCGAATCTCACGCTGAAGTTTTAAGATTTTTCGATCTTTTTCCTGAAGGGCAAGTAACGCTTCGAGCGGATGGGCCATAATCAAACTCCGTTTCTAAGAAAATAAATGAGTGAGGAGATTAAAGGCAAACGCATCCAACGGCAACCTAAAAGGGATAGAAAATTAGCCCTCATGCAAAACACCAACATTCGGGTTTTATTTCGCAACTTGAATGGTGCCACTTTTGAGTCTTCCTGTTTTCTTCCTTTGCGTTCTCTGGTGCGCCAAGTAAAGCTTGGCAGAACTAACAAACTGAAAGG
>JAOZMR010000199.1 GCA_029934215.1 Pontiellaceae bacterium
CGGTCAATATCTAGGAATAACAGGGAAAATTGGCCTTATAATAAGTAGTTAGTATGTCTGCTCGTTTACACATTGCTTTACATGCTAACTTTGTCTTGCTGGCCGACCTAGCGGCGGCAGAAGAACGGTGTTAGTAGGTCAATCGTCCTTAATTGTTTTCAATATCAATCATTTCTTTTGTACTGTCTAATTACTGTTACGTTATTTATCTACATTTGATGGTTCTAAAGTGAAATTGATAGAACGTAATTTTAGGATTATTTGATATAGTTCTTACATTAAGAGATCAGAAGTTGATTTTGGTTTAGTCATTAATCTGGCCAATTCAATATAACAAATAGCTAGAATCTAACTTAGTCTTGCTCCCGACCTAGCGGCGGGAGAAGAACGGTGTTAGGCTATACACCCACAACAAAAAAGTATGGCTATTAGACAATTAACAGATATGAAAAGAGAAAAAGATATAGAAGAATTATTAAATGAAACGTATGAATTACTACAACAAATTAAATCTACCTATGAAATTGCAAAAACAAATGAAGATATTATCACCATAGCAAAACCAAAAGTTAAAAGCTGTCTTGAACACCTTAGAAGTTCACTTGATTACATAGCAGTAGATATTTATGAAAGCTACAATAACAACAAAAAAGATGTTTATTTTCCATATGGAAAAAATAAAAAAGTATTTATAAAAAGTTTAAATAAAAATTTACCCAACTTAGATAGTAAATATGTATCTATTTTAGAATCAGTACAGCCTTATATTTGTAATGATAAATGGTTAATAAATCTATGTCGTATTACAAATTTTAATAAACATGTTGAACTACAAAAATGTGAAAGAGTGAATAGTAATAAATTGACTACTAGAGTAGGTAATATAGGTACAGTAGAAGGTTCAGGTACCTTACATATTGGTAAAATTGTTGTTAATGGTGTATGTATTAACTCAAAAGGGCCATTAATAATAACAGATAACCAGTCTGTTAAAGATATAGAATCTGTATTTGATGTACCAGTACAGGTTAGAAGAAATTATAATTGGGTTAAATTTACGTTTAAAGGAACAAATATAGATGTTGTGTTATTACTAGATAAATCGTTAAATAAAATTAGAATGCTTACAAAAAAAATTTATATATAGCTCATAGCATCCTATAACTAGTTATTTACTTTAAGTTATAGTTCACTAACCAAATCTATTCCTATGTGCTATCTGAATTTATCATCGGAGGTTAAATTGAATTCAAATAACAAACAATTAACACTTTTTCAACAAGAATTGCCACATGATGTAAAAAATTGGGGAACATTTAAAGATAGTTTAAAAGCTCCAGTTCATAGATGGTTTACATATCCAGCCGGTTTTTCATTCAAAGCAGTAGAACATTCTTTTGCAAGATTTTTTATTACCGAAGGAATGACTGTTTATGATCCGTTTATGGGTTCTGGCACTACAAATTTGACTGCTAAATCAAAAGGAATATCATCTATTGGTGTAGAAGCACACTCATTCGTGTATGAGATAACAAAAGCAAAAATGGAATGGGATATTGATAAAAAAAAGATACAAAAATTTATCAGTTACTTAAACAGTAATTTTCACAACAAACTAAACAGCTTATCAGATAATAAAAACTTTTCATTATCGCATTATTTTCCAGAATTAGTTGTAAAATGTTACTCAGAAGAAACATTAAAAAAATTACTAACAATACGTGAACTTTATAATGGTTATGTATTTGAAAATAAAGAAAAAAATTTCTTTTTTGTAGTAATTACAGCACTATTAAGAAATATATCTAGTGCTGCAACTGGTTGGCCTTATATTGCTCCTAAAAAAGTGAAAATAACTTCATCTGACAAAGATGCTTTGCAAGAATTCAACACACTTGCATTATCAATGCTACAAGATTTAGAAGATATTAAATTTTTTTCTGATGTTGATTATAAAAAATCTAACCATAAGCTGATTTTAGGTAGTTCTGTGGATGTTTCTATTGATAATGAAAGTATCGATCATGTTTTTACATCGCCTCCTTACTTGAATAATTTTGACTATTCTGATAGGACTAGATTAGAATTATATTTCTGGGGGATTGCAAAAAATTGGAAAGATATTTCTGACAAAATAAGAACAAAACTGATAACTTCAGCTACAACTCAAATACAAAGAAGTAATCCAAAATATAAAATAGATAATGAGTTTAAATCAAAATGTCCAGAAGTAACAAAGTTTATCCAAGATTCGGCAAATAAATTAAGTGAGTTAAGAAAAGTTAAAGGTGGTAAAAAAAGTTATGATCTAATGCTAATTGGGTATTTCAATGATATGTATAAGATAATAACTGAAGTATACCGAGTTTTAAAAAAAGATACTAAAGCTTTATTTGTACTTGGAGACTCAGCACCTTATGGTGTTTATATACCAACGGATAAATTAATAGGTGAAATAGGCTGTGCTATTGGTTTTGATTCTTATTCGTTGGAAATTTTAAGAAAGCGTGGGGATAAATGGAAAGGAAATCCTCAAAGACATCATGTATCATTACGAGAATCAATTGTCATACTGGAGAAAAATGCCTGATTATAAACTTGTTACAAATCCCGGCAGTGCAATAGGAGAAGCGGTTGGAGCTTCAATGGAAAAAGCCTTAGAAATTTTGTTAGTTTCTGTTGCTGACGAGCATGGCTGTCATTACTTAACATCTGGTATCAGAAAAACAAAGGCTGGTCAAAAAGTAAAAAAACTTTTAATGTCAGATAATTATGGCAATGAATATGATATTGATGGTGTATTAGCAAACGAAGCAATGCAACCAATTATCATTTTTGAATCTAAGTATATTCGATATAAAAAACATAATCGGGATAAAGGTAGCTGGATATGTAATGCCCATTCCGCAGTGAGAAGAAGGTATCATAGTATAAGAAGCTCTATAGCTATTTTAGCTGGAAATTGGAGTGGCTCATCACAAGCTATGATGCAAAGCAATGATATAAATTTGTTTTTGATTCCGTTTGAACATATATGTAAAATATTAGAAGGTTTAAATATTGATTTTAATTGGGAAGAAAAAAATCAACAAAAAGCAACTGATGCTTGGCATAATTTTAATCAACTAACTGATGAACAGAAAAAAATTATCGGTATAAAAATGATTGAAACTATTAAAGATAATCTTATTCCTTTAATAGAAAAAATTCTTGATGATTCAATTGATAGAGAAGTTGAAAAAGTTTTGGTGGAACTTATTTCAAATTTAGGTGAAGTAAAGGTTTATGAATTTGAATCTGTAGATGAAGCATTAAATTTCCTAACACAAGACAATTTAACAGAATTATTTTTGACAACTGATTCTTTTTCTTTATTTGATCCTCCACCTGAATTTAATGATGTATAGGATTAATTAGTGTCAGAATTAGTTCTAACTAAATCTTGGAGCCGACCTATCGGCGGCTCAAGAATGGTGTTAGTTGTGATACGAGGTCACATAATTGTATGTATTTATAGGATATTTTATATATCTTAGCATACTTAGTATGTATCTAAGGATAAGGGCCAAGTATCATATTGACGCTATTTTATTCTGGGTGAAGAAGTCAAATTTTTGCATCATGTATAAGAATCGAGCATAGTTTTAAAATTATATGCTGATAATGGCTCACAACACAATATCAACCTTAACCGACCTTACTACGGAGAATCTGCATGAAAAGCAAACACTGCACATAATAGAAACCACTGCTAACAAATGGTAAACCAAACGTTCACAAACAAAAAGAGATAAAATGCCAAGAAATCAATCGTACACAAATTCCACAGCTATACTAGCCGTATTGCTTTTCTGTTTCAGCGTGGTCAGTGGCTGCGGGAATAATTCGCCAATCGCAGGATCTTGGACTACAGTTGATGGTAGCATAATTGATGGAATCCCTTTTAAAATGAACATCAGCCTGACACATAATAGCGATGTCGTAGGAGGAACAGCTGAGATAGTCCTGAAAAATAGAGGAGACCTTCCAGATGATCCGTTCCAGCTCACGGAGATGAGGTTTGACGGAGAACGACTCTCTTTCGTGAGCCTCACATTTCCCAAGGATCGAGATGAGTGTTTAATTCTACATCTCAAGCTTGACAAAGAACACCTCAAAGGAACATTCCGTGAAATTGATAATGCTAAAGAGAATGCAATGGAGATCGTATTCAGAAGAGAGTAACGTACAGTGCTGAACAGTGGTAAAAGGGGTCAGGCTCGAATTAAATCTGGCCCAAATTAAACCCAAAAATGTGCTAACTTGCCCTTGCTCCCGACGCAAAAAGCCGCGCGGGAGAAGAGGGGTGTTAGTAGATTATCAAATAAAAAGAGAAAAATGTATGATGATAAAACAGATGGTAAAAGTGACTTTTTTGGTTACTATCTTTATGGTTCTTTTTCATGGAATCATATTAGCTGGCCCAATAAAATATACTGTAGGTGGTCACGTAGCAGCACTTACAGAGGAACTTCTGGATAAAACGATTAGTTTATCTGTGGCAAAAGATTATCAAGCCCTTCAAGAACTTTTAGATTCTAAGATGGTTATAGTTCTAAAAAAAGGACTAAAAGTAGAAGTGGTGGATACAAAACTGTTCAGCGGACAAGTTAAGATACGTTCGTTCGGAACAAATATCGAGCTTTGGACAGTAATTGAAGCACTTACTGATACCAAGGTGAAGGATACAGAAAATACCACAGAAAAAGAGGCAAAAGAATCTGATGGACTGTATAGCTTAAATATCAATGCAACACCTTCGGACAGCATTATCAAGATAATGAACATCACACCAAAATATGAACCCGGCATTAAGTTAAAAACTGGTAAATATGATGTTTTAGTCGCTAAAAATGGTTACAAAGAATGGCGTGAGTGGGTTGAAATTGTAAACTCTAATTTGTCTATAGATGTTTCATTAGAGTCAAAAAGTTCCAACTCTTCAATAGATGAAACTGGAAAAACAAAGCAAAAATGGTATGAAGGTGGAACACTCCATCAGAAAAGTGCATTAATATGGCAGACAGCATCACAAAAAAATAAATTGGCAACATGTGCAGATTTGGTTGCTGTTATGTTGAAACAGAAAATGTTAAAGGAATCCATACAGGAAAAAATTAACTCTGTTGATGACATAAAGTTTTTGGCTACAGAGCTTGTTGTTGGACTTGATGCTGCCTTTAAAAAAAGTCATAATGAAGCTGAAAACAAAAAGCTTTACACGAATCAAAAGGTAAATGAAACTGCAGCAATGTTGGTTATGATGATGGGATGGTTAAAGTAAAAGCTCGGAAATAATTGGGAGCAGAGTAAATTTAATTCTAACTTGGTCTTGCTCCCGACCTTTGGCGGGAGAAGAACGGTGTTCGAGCGCAGATTTTTCAGGAATGACTGATAAAGAAAAGCTCAGGATTTC
>JAOZMR010000200.1 GCA_029934215.1 Pontiellaceae bacterium
TTTTTTGCGGTTATTCATTGGGTTTCTCAACGCGGGGTGTCGGTGATGATTTTATGACGCTCAAACTGTACGGTTCCGTCCAGTTTAATCTGCGCGATTTTCCATTGAAATGTTTTTCCGCGATGAACGACCTCTACAAGATCGCCCGATGAATACAACGTTCCGTTAATCAATGCCATGACGCGCTTGCCCATTCGGCTGACTCCGTTCACCTTGAGCTGAGCCGCTGGCGCATCCCATTCCTCTGTGAATAGCTTTTTCTCTGCAGACCCCTGATCACTCCCCCAACCGGATGGGAAATAACCCACCTCCCAGAAGGGGTCCCGCAACGGCGGGGAAGGCTGAGTGTTTTTTTCTACACGAGGGGTTGTCGAGATCGTCTCGTCTGGCGCACTTAAAACCGAGCCAGCGAAAAGAAAAAGGAAGGGAAGCACAATAAAGGGAGCGATTATTCTCGGATCATATTTTCTATATTGCATGTTTACCTCAAATTGGTTTCCGAAATACGTAAGCATATTCTGTGCCTTGTTTTTAAAACATTCCGCCGAACTCGCGACCTGTTACTTTCCTGTTTCAATCACGAAGTCCATCGGCCACTGAAGCAACAGTTCCGTTGAATGAGCCAACGGGTTGTCTTTGTTGGAGTTGATTTCAATTTTTTCAACAAGCAACAGCGGGTTGTCGTTTTCAAGATAGTTCAGGAATTCAATGGTTTTTTTATACGAGCAGTCTAGAGCGACTCGAACCTTATAGTGTGATTTTTCACCCTCTTCTTCGTCACTTTCACTCTTGATCTCTTCCACGACTTTCAATGGAACCTGCGCCCGTTGCGAACGCACCGAAACATATTCATAGGCCCAAGCGTACGGGTCGGTTGCTTTGGGCACATGTTCCGATAGCTTTTCAAGGTCTGCGTATCTTGTTGAATATAGATCTAAAATCTCTTTCTCCCGAGCCAGAACACTCTGCCCCGAAGTCACCTTGCCCTTAATTTCTTTCACCGTTCCCTGCTCCCCGCCTGTGACGATTCCTTTAAGAAGAAGAACGCAAAAGGATAGTTCTCCGGCAATAAACCCAAGCAAAATGAGCGATTTTATCTGATGTTTTCTAAGCTTCGTTTTCCCCGTCATTTTTCTTCCTCCACGAGGCGACGCGCCTTTAGCATAAACGACCAGTGTTGATTGCCTTCAGGCGTCAGTTTCTCTAGCGAAACCTTTCCGGCTACAGAACAGATTTTAGGGTTAGAAACCAACTGGCTTCTCCATTTGACAGGCAACATCGCCCCCCCATTTCCAACCGACTCTCCTTGTAAGCGCAACACCTTATAGTTCAAATCATCATACCCAACTTCTTGCCCAATAAATAGGTGGGTGAGTCGGATCTGCTCGTGCAAGCCCGTCTGAATTTCGGTCAACAGCCCGTATCGAAATTCATGTTCTCCATCCAGAGAATGCATCAACATCCGACAGGTTTTGTCGTTGGCTTTTCCTGCGACATCCTGCAAACGTAGCGCTTCTACTTTTGTTTCGATCTGCGCCCATTCATTTTTCAAACCACTCATTTTTGAAACGCGCCTAAGCTTCACCCCAGAAGCAAGTAACACAAGAACGATGGTCAGAATTGTGCTTGCAAAAAAGCCCCAAGCAATCAAGTTTTCCCAATCGACCCCGCTTTGGTGTCGTCGCTCCGATTTTTCTAATAAATTAACGTGTAAATTCATGGACTAGCTCTCCAGGGATGATAGGGCTGCACCTACGGCGGAAGCAAATAACGTTTCCCGCCCTTGAATCGCTTCGGGTAACCCTTCTTCAGGCAGAATAAACGTCTCAAACGGGTTCCAAACCTCCACTGAACTCTCTAACGCGGTCTCGATCAAAACGCCAAACGCAGGAAATAATGCTAATTCGCCAGAAAGGTAACACACGGAAAGACTCGAATGGGTTTGACGCTCAACAAACTCTTTAGAGATAGACAACTGTTTTGAAACCACTCCAAGCTTCTTTTGAACAAAAGAAGATATATCCACCGCATCGCCTCGAGCAATCTCCACGGCGGTTTCTGTATCCACCCCTAATCCATTTTTGACCTCTTCTAGCAATCCCTCCGCCCCCAACGCAAATTGATTAACAATTTTAAGCTGATTGTTCACAAAAAAAGAGGCGGTCATTGAGATCTCGCCCCCTTCGAGGACACAGACGGTTTTGGGCTGTGCTTGCGTTCCTTTTTGAAAAAACAGAGCCGCCGCAGATGCCAATCCTGACAACTCAACCGTGCAGAGAGCTGGCGGACCATCAGAGAAAAGAGCTAGCATTCTCTCAATCGGTGCCATCGGTGTTGCCACCCCTAAAATCAAATGCTCTTTCCGGGACTCCTTAAGCAAGAGGCCCTTCGCACGAAAATCATCTGTAACATTTAAATTGGAGCGCACGACATCCGTAAGAACATATTCTCCCTGCGGCGTATAGCTGAAAACACGAGCCTTCGAATCTGGGAAATCGGAACAAAGGGCCGCGTAGCTTTCCCGCAGCCCAAGGGGAATACGCATCGAGTCATCGTCTCGCGAGGGAAGCGGAAGAACGTCGACGCCCAGCAACTCTACCCCCTGAGCGTTTTTTTTCAAGCGAACGGCGTTGACGGCATCCACCCCGAAATCAAGCCCTAGCACACTAGACAGTGCCCGACCTTGATTCTTCTTATCACCGCCCGTCTTCTTGAAGACATCTTGTATATTGATTTTCGAAAGCTCTTTAAAGTCCATTGGATATTCCTATATTTTGGAAACACTACACACCATCACGCCACGCAACAATTTTTTTAGAAATTATTCTGCAAATTCACCACTAAAACAAATCAGCGATAAAACTGTAATCGCTTGCATAACTCGAATTCACACCCTTCTGAAAAACCCCACTCGTCAAAGATCCATCATCCAAAATGCGATCCAGTTCCACAAGTTGCTCGTCAGAAATCGTCGGGTTCGGAATGGAGATATACGCACCCAGAGAGGAATAATAATCCCAGTCCCAGCTCCCACCGATCCCCGTATCATCCTCCCACCAATCGATTCCATGCGTTTTAAAATAATAGCCGCCATTGGCATTCATCTCTGTGGGAATCCTCCCCGGATACGCGTTGGCCGGCCAGGCACCGTGATCTGAGTGATACTCCTCGAACGCCAAAACCGCCTGCTGAAATTTTTGAGCCACTGCGCGATTTTCCCAATAACGCATCCCCCGAGCAATGGAAGGGATCAAAAATATAGCGAGAAGCCCGATGATCGAAACAACAAGAATCACTTCAACCAGAGTAAACGCTGCACCGCGCACCGCTATCTGCGAACCGAACTCTTTATACGCCCCCGCTCCAATACATTTTTTATTTTCCATAAAACAACCCTTCTTTTTCCAACCCTCGGAAACTCTATCACGATGGATCTTGGTGGTAAACAGCAGGTTTCGTTCCAACCGCAGGTTTCGTTCCAACCGTGCGACGTCCTTTGTTTTCTTTGTTTCCGCACCCCTTATATAAATCGGCACGAAACATGCTTGTTAAGCAATCATGAAAATTCAAAAAAAGCAAATCGAACGTGCCACCACACTTCTCAGCGTGTTCATCGCTGTTTTCGTTGTGGTCGCATCGGCAATCATTGTCCACCAAAGCATGGTTCAATCCTATTCGGCTTTATTAGATACATGTACGACACCCGTCCAAATGAATTCATAATCGAGATCATCAGACGATCTGTTTTATGCTAAAAACCAAAAATGAGTATGAAAAAAACAACAAAAAAACCGAGGTCTGGATTTACCCTCGTAGAGGTTTTGGTCTCCATTCTTTTAATGGCAGCCGCCGCCGCGACGCTTTACCAGGGGATGATGTATTCCTACAAAACCCTGATGCGTTCTCGAGCGAAACTGGACGCGCAGGGACTTGCTTTTGACGCGCTTTGGGGAAAGTTTAACGTGGGCAACCACGAGAATCTTCCAGCCCTTGGAGCACCCGCAAGCCAAACCCACCTAACCTTCTCGACGCCGGAGGAGTGTGTGTTTTCAACCAACGGAACGATTGATGTCTGGGTCAACCCCGAAACCAACACTCTGGGTGTAGTCGAGCGATGGGAAATGACAGTTCAAGTCTGGGCGCCAAAAAACAGCATTCTATTTTCTATTTTTGAAGATGGAGCAGTGATCGGGGAATACCCGTATCCTCTCGCCGAATACAGCATCATTCGCTATATGGGAGACCGGGAATGAAAAATCAAGAGATCAGAGGGAAGGAGTCAGAGGGCAGGAGTCAGAGATCAGAGATCAAATCTCGGAGGTCTGGTTTTACGATTGTTGAGATCCTGCTTGCTCTTTCCATTTCAACTCTCGTTTTCTTTGCGATGGCCACCGTTCTTTCGCGATGCTTCGCCCTTTGGCGCGACAGCATCGCCCATTGGGAGCTTGCTCAACAAGCGAAACAAACGCGAGTACGCCTTCTTCACAACACCTTTTTGGAAGGAAACGGTCTGCTCTCTGCGAATTATATAAAAACAAAGTCATCACGCATTGATTTTGATCTGCTCGAAGATCCAAATCGCTATCGACTCTATGCGGGATACACAACCAGCGAGAACTATCCCGCCTATTTCTGGAAACCAAGCAGCTTTCCGTCTGCTGAGCGCTATTTTTGGCTAACAAAAACATCGCACAGAAACTCTCGCAGCGGAAGTCGTGTATCCCCCTCTGTTTCGATGAACTATTTCACGCCAACGCTCAACAGAGATCTGTTAACCATGAAATATACGTTAAAAAAAGAGATCGGAGGAAAAACCTATGAACAAAAACAAACCGTCACCGCTCATCTTATCAACCTATAAAACCTCCAACCCAAACGAGGGCTTCGTCCTAGCACTTACACTGGCTCTCATTCTGGTTACTTCCTTGGTCGCATCTGGCCTCGTTTTCGCCGCGCGAAACAGCTTGAAAACACTCCATGGCTGGACGAATTACGACAACACGCTACTCGCCGCTCAAACCGCTGTTGAACGGGAAAAAGCCACACTACATGACAAATTTCTTAACCTCTCAGATGGCGTTACAACATGGAATAGAATTAATTGGCTTGAAGAAGAATCAAACTACCAAACCAATGCAATTTTAGGGACTCTCCTCGCCAACACTCCCACTCCGCCAATAATCGATTTGCCCTACGAAGATTCCATCGTCGATATCGTCGTCACAAACAATGGAGTTCAAACTGACGCAGGAGGTTCTTTTTTCATCGATATTGTTGTAACCGCGCAAGCCACCCACAAAGGGATCACGCGAAAGATCGAGGAAACCTTTACCTACACCCTCGTCTCCTCCGGGGTGTTCGATCATTGCTATTTCATGAATAATTTTGGCTGGATGAACGGGGTCAACGTTGCATTTAACGGAGACCTCCGCTCCAACTATGATTTTTC
>JAOZMR010000201.1 GCA_029934215.1 Pontiellaceae bacterium
CGTGAAATTGAACTGCCGAAGATAGAAGCAGAACTTACGGGATGGACTACTAGTTGCCAGCCCTTATCCGGTTTGAAGTTGTCTCTCTTGTAACCTTACTTTTGATGGCGGACGCTGATGCGGTAGAAGCTTTTGGTTTCAACCGCGTGAACGGTGTCGGTCCAACTGTTTTGCGGCCAAGTTAGGGTTTCCAATGGTTGGAAGTTTTCGGTTAGCGAGGGTGCTCGTTCTATGGTGTATTGACGGTCTTTTACTGAGTCCCAGTGCAAAATGGGTTGTCCGGTTTCGGTGTATGTGGTTTCGCTGATTTCAAATTTTGATCCGGCGTCGAAGATGTCGGTTCCTGCAAGGGCCTCGTCGGCGTTGCTTATTTGATCTCCGTCGCTGTCTTTTTCGGGTGCAACTACGGTGCAGATTCCTATGGCTTTGTCGCTTTCGTTCCGTACCATTAGGTGGGTTTCGTTCGCTTCTGTCCATTGTATGATTTTTGGGGCGTCGAGGCTGGCGGTTGCTTTTTCAAAGCTGATTTGTAACCAGTCGCCGCCTTGTTCGAGGCGGTAGATGTTTCTGTAGCGTAGTCCTGTGAAGGAGTTGGTGATGGTGCTTTCGTTTTGGATGTGTAGTTGTTTTGCGGTGACGCTTTTTCCAAGGGTTGGAAATTGTAGCGTGTCGCTTCCGGCTTCGTTCCAAAGAAATACGGCGGGTTTCCAATGTCTGGATACGGTGCTTTCGTGAGATGTTTGTTGCCACCAGCTTCCGTTTGCAAGCTGGTATATGTTGCGCTTGCCTAGTCCGTGGAAGGTTCCGGCGATGGTGCTTTTGGTGATGTTTGTGAGTTGCCGGACTTCTACGTGGTTGGGTGGCCCCGCGCCTTCGATTATCAGTCGCAAGGTCCCGGTTCCAAGATGATTGGTGACGATTGCTTGTGGTTTTCGAAGTGTGTCGGCGGTGGTGGTGGTGGCGACAGTTTGTTGCCATATTTGTCCGTTTTCGAGGGCGAAAATTCGTCGATTTTCCCACCCTTGGAACCATCCGTCGATCCGGCTGATGATGGGCGGGTTTTCGGGTTCGCCGGTTGGGATGATCTCGCAGGTGCCGATTGTGGAGTTTTTGCGGTCGAGGAAGCGGATTTTTGTTTTACCGTTTTCGTTCCAGCGCCATGTGGTGATCGGGGCGGCGGTTGAGTTTATGTTTTCGAAGCTGATTTGTTTCCATCTTGTGCCGTCGGTGAGTGTGTAGTGGTTTCCGTTGTGTAGTCCGTTGAAGGGGCTTTTTAGGGTGCTTTCGGTGATGTTGATGCGTTCTACGGTTTTGTATCCGTTTACTTTCTCGACAAAAATCCGCCGAGCTCCGTATTGGTTGGTGATGGTGATCTCGGGTCTGCGAAGCGGGGGTTCGATGGAGTCGGAGACTCCGCCGGTGTTGCGCCAATATTGTCCGTTTTTGAGTTTGATGATTGTGTCGTTTTCCCAGCCGTAGAAGTATGTGTCGATTTTTGATGTGCTTGAGACGGTGATTGTGATCGTTTTTGTTGTGGTTCCGTTTTGGCCCTCTGCGCGGAGGGTTGCTGTGTGGTCCCCGGCGGGTGGACGTGTCCAGTTGAGCGTCCCGTTTTGGTAGGTTGCTCCGTTTGGTAGGGCGGTTGCTGTGATTGTGATGGGGTCGGTTTGGTGGGGGTTGGTGGCGGTGATTTCCATGGAGAGGTTGTCGCCTTGGAAGATGAAGATGTTTTCCAAGCCTTGGAATTCTGGAACGGGTCCGTGTTCGCCCGGGGTCATGTTTTGGGTGGTTGCTCCTGCGTGAATGGTCCATTCGGAGGCGGTCCAGGTTACGCTGGGTTCCAGGATGTGGTTTTTGCGGACGGCTCGGCTGTCGGTGTATTCCCAGTCGGTCTCTTTTCCGTTGATGTTTGGTTCGCCGTAGATGTCGACGAGGAGTCCTGTTGTGTGATCTCCGCCGAGGTAGAGTAGGTAGGCGTCGTCGCCGTTGCCGCTGATTGCGCTGCTTTCTTGGTTGGGTGTAAGCTTGTACGCGTCTTCGAAGTCGGGCGCTGAGAACGCAAGGGTCCATGTTGAGGAAACGATTCCTACGAGGGGTATATCTGCCCACGTCCCGCCGTTTACTTGCTTGCTTAGGTGCCAACGGTCTGCGGCGAGGTCGATGGGCGTGGTTCCGGTGTTGTAGAGTTCGACGTAGCGGTATGCATCGCCGCCGTCATCGGAGGGATCGGCGATTTCTGATAGGATCAGTTGTGGTTTTTCGAGGACGGTTAGTTCGATGGTTTCGAGGGTTGTTCCGTCTGCATCTGTGGCGAGCAGGGTTACGGTGTATGTTCCGACTGGAGCCGCGTGGTTCCACGTGAAGGTGTTGCCTTCGAAGGTGGCGCCGGTCGGCAGGTTTGTTGCGGTGATTGTGACGGTATCGCCATCAATGGGGTCGGAGGCGATGACGTTGAATGATATAGGTTGCTCGAGGAGAACGGCACGAGCCGTTGGGGCTTCGATTTGCGGGAGGCTTCCGCGGATTTTCGGCTGCATGTCGTTCGTGGTTGCGCCTTTGACGATGACCCATTCGTTGCTTGTCCAGGTTGTGTTTGGCTGCAAAACCGTGCTTTTGCGGACGGCTCGGCTGTCGGTGTATTCCCAAGGGGCGTCTTTCCCGTTGGTGTTTGGTTCGCCGTATAGATCGATTAGGGTGCCGGTGGAATGGTTGCCGCCGACGTAAAGGAAGTAGGCGTCGTCGCCGTTGCCGCTGATTGTCCGGCTATCTTGATCGGGCGCAAAACCGTATGCGGCTTGGAAGTCTGTGGCATTATATGCGATGAGCAAGATTGCTCCGGCGGGGATCGTGCCGATAAGTGGTACGTCTGTCCACTGTTCGCCGTTGTTCTGTTTGCTCAGGAACCAAAGCTCGGCGTCGAGGATGATGGGCGCGGAATCGGCGTTGTAGAGTTCGACGAAGCGGTAGTCACCGCCGCCGGTTCCTGCTGGATCGGCGATCTCGGTTATCAGGAGGAGCGGTTTTTTTTGTACGGAAATGGTTATGGTTTCTTGATCAAATCCATCGTTGTCTGTTGCATAGAATTGGATGGTGTACAAGCCGATTGGCGCGGCGTTGGGCCAGGTGAAGAGTCCGTTGTTGAAGGTGGAACCGGCCGGCGGGTTTGATATGCTTAGGGTGACTGTGTCGTTGTCGACCGAGTCGGTTGCCGAGACGTTGAAGGATAGGTGTTCTCCGTGGAAAACCGTTTGGTTTCCGATGGGCTCGATGACGGGCGGTTGGTTGCTTACGGCAACGCCGGCTTCGAGGGATACATCGTCGATGTATAAAGACCCGCTTCCGCTTTTTCGGAAGCGGATATAGATGTCGGAAAGTGCGGAGAGGTCGACCCATTGACCGTTCCATTGATCGGTGTATCCAGAAAAGGGACTCGTTGCAAACTCTGTCCAGGGTCCGGAAGTGTTGTGCGCGTAATCGACCACGATGTCTGGATCGGAAGATGTCGTGTGCGTCCAGAAAATTAGGTTTTTTCCGGTTGTGATTTTTGGCGTGATGAGAAAATCTGCAGCCGCATTTAGTTTCGCGCTGTTTGTGCTGTTTTGGAATTTATGCGTGTCTTTTTGTTCGACGGAGTTTTCGATCCAACCTGCAGGCGGGAACGTCCCCTCGAAATTCTCTGTCCATAATGTTGAGGCGGCGCTGGAGAGGGCGAAGGCGAGCAGGTAGATTGGTAGAAATATTTTCATGCATCATGTACCGTTAAATTCTCTCCCCAATCCTCCCTGCTAATGAGCGGCTCAGATATGTTTGAGCGCTGCCTTGCCAATCGAGTATACGTTGAACCCAATGTCGTGGAGTGCTTGATGGTCTAGATGGTTGCGTCCATCGAAAAGGAACGAGGGTTGCGGCATGGAGTCGAAAATCTTTTGATAATCGAGCGTTTGATACTCCTTCCATTCGGTGAGCAATGCAACGGCGTGTGCGCCTTCTGCAGCTTTGTATGGATCGGGCTCGAATGTGACGCGGTCGATTACATCCGCTAGATCTGTTTTTGCGTATTCAAGGGCTTGCGGATCTGTGATGACCACCTCGGCGTTCTCGGCCAGCAGTTCGCGGGCAATCAGGATTGCGGGGCTTTCGCGTGTGTCGCCGGTATCGGCCTTGAAGGCGAATCCGAACAGAGCAATGCGTTTCCCTGCAATTGTGTTGAACATCTCTTTAAGGATGCGTGCGACGAAGCGACGTTCCTGATAGTCGTTCATTTTCACCACTTGGTGCCAATATTCGGCGACCTCGTCCAACCCGTAGGTTTTGCAGAGATAAACCAGATTCAGGATATCCTTTTTAAAGCACGATCCGCCAAAACCGACGCTCGCTTTCAAGAACTTTGAGCCGATTCGGCTGTCTTTACCAATTGCATACGCTACTTCGCCCACGTCCGCTTCCGTTGCTTCGCAGAGCGCGGAGATGCTGTTGATGGAGCTGACGCGTTGCGCAAGAAATGCATTCGCCGTAAGCTTGGAAAGCTCGCTCGACCAGAGGTTTGTTGTGATGATGTTTTCCCGTTTAACCCAAGCCGCATAGACCTCGACCAACGCTTGAACCGCCTTTTGACCCTCGGGCGTGGGATGCCCACCGATCAAAACACGATCTGGATTCTCCAAATCTACAATCGCCGTTCCCTCCGCTAGAAACTCTGGATTCGAAAGAACATCGAACCGAACGCCCGTCTTACCGCTCTCAAGTATACGCTCCATCGCATCGGCAGTGCGTACAGGTAAGGTGCTTTTTTCGACGACGATTTTATCCGAGGTAGAGACCGCAAGAATCTGCCGAGCGCATTTTTCCCAATATTGGAGATCTGCGGCATAGCCCGCGCCCTGACCAAATGTTTTTGTTGGCGTATTAACGCTTACGAAAATAATATCCGCATCTGCGATCCCCTTTTCAACGTCCGTGGAAAAGAATAGATTACGCCCACGCGCCTCGTTCACCACCTCGTCGAGCCCAGGCTCGTAGATTGGGAGATCATCCGAGTTCCAAGCATCAATTCGTTTCTGATTGATGTCCACCACCGTCACCTCAACATCCAGATTGTTCTTCGCAATCATCGCCATCGTAGGTCCGCCAACATATCCGGCGCCAATACATAAAATTTTTGTCATAAATAGGTCTCCTTTACATTTCCAAACCTTGGAAACGTTAGCACTTTTTCCAAAGTTTGGAAGCTATTTTTCACACCTACGTGAAACACCGATGCTCGGGTTTTCTCTCGCACATTAACTGCGACCCGTTTTAGTACAGTTTCATCGTTCACTCTCTGCGAGACTCCTTTACGGTGTGCTCGGAAGATTGACGGCAGACCGCTCCTCTGACCCCCTCGGCCGTTCCTCTAAGGGGAGTGGAATTTATCGTTGTACCAAAAACCAGTACAACAAAAACGTCCA
>JAOZMR010000202.1 GCA_029934215.1 Pontiellaceae bacterium
GGTCATTAGGTATGGCTAATTTCAGCATACTTGATTCAGAACCATATTCACAACCAATTATTACTGATTTGCCAATCTTTAGTAATTTTGTAGCCTCCAACCAATCTCTATTCCAAGGTGAAAATCCGATTCAAACTGATGTTGGTGAGTGTGTGATTGATCCATCACAAATGGTTGTACTACGTGGTAAGGTGACCGACGCTCAAGCACAACCGTTAGTAGGTGTCACAGTTACAATTGATAGGCATACTGAATATGGTCAAACTTTGAGCCAAGCTGACGGTTCATTTAGCTTTGCGGTTAATGCAGAGTTGTTGACAGTTAATTATGCTAAAGAAGGCTATATGCCACTTCAACGTAAAATGACTTCTCTCCGAGGCAGTTTTGCAATGGTCAGTGATGTTGCCTTGGTATTGCGTTCTCCTGAAACCCCAATTAATCAGAGTGCTGGAGGCGTGACTCCAGTGGCCGGTGAACAAGACGCAAAACTGCTCTTTCCTCAAGACACTCAAGCAACGATGGTATTGCCTGACTGTTCAGTGCAAACTTTGTCTAATGATATAGCGGTACGGGCTACTGAATATACAGTGGGCGACCCAGGTGTCTATAGTATGACTGAAGGAGACCCTGATTCACAACGGAAAGTCGCCTCACAAATGCCTTTTCCTTTACCACCAGGCACCGGTTATACTTATGCCCTTGAACTGAGTGTTGATCAAGCCACTGATACTAGAGGACGGCCCAGGGCAAGAGAAGTTAATTTTGACCAAACTTTGCCACTTTATGTTGATAATTTCCTAAACTTTCCAGTGGGTGATTCTGTGCCTACCGGTTGGTATGATAGGACACAATCTGCCTGGATACCGTCTAAAGATGGTCGTATTGTCAAATTATTAAGTATTGATGATGGTTTGGCTGTTTTAGATATTGAGGGCAGTGGTCAACCTGCTACTTTACAAGCGTTAGCGGAGTTAGGCGTTACCGAGGCGGAAAGACGACAAGTTGCGGTTTCCCATGAAGTTGGTAAAACGCTATGGCGTGTACCAATTGAACATTTTTCACCTTGGGATTGCAATTGGCCTTTTGGTCCACCTGAAGATGCCACAGGGCCTAACGTCCCAGAAGGCGATACCAAAGATGACGATAAAGAAGAGGACCCTTGCGAAAAAGCAGGCTGCATTATTGAAGCCGAAAATCAGGTTTTAGGTGAAACCATACCTATTGTTGGTACACCTTTTAATTTGAATTATAGAAGTAGCCGAGTACCGGGGCGTAAATCGGCTTATACGTTAGATATTCCAGTGTATAGTGAAGCTGAACCATTGCCACCAAGTATTCAACGAATTGAGGTTGAAGTTAATATTGCAGGGCAACAAATCCAGGAAATTTATCCCAAAGACAATGTGCCTAAAACCGACACTTTTGTCTGGGATGGTTTAGATGCTTTTGGTCGTCGTTTACAAGGGCAACATAATGCTGATGTACGCATAAGTTATGTGTATAAAGGCGATTATAAAAAACCAGTGAGTGGAACAAACTCCAGTTTTGGTTTGTCTTCAGGCAGTGCCATTTCCGGTGACAAAGCGCGGCAGGAAATTTCATATGATAAAAAATATGCTCGATTACTCGGAGTTTGGAATGCACAAGTGGCTGGCTTTGGTGGCTTAACCCTCGACATTCATCATGCTTATGATCAAACTACCAATACGCTTTATCGTGGTGATGGGAGCCAAAAAAAGGTTAGTCACACTGATAGACCTTCGCCTCCCTACAAACCTGGACCTGAACACGAATATGTTGAACTAACTGACAACGATATTCGCATTACACATTGCACCACCGAAGAAAATTCGTGTGGTAAAGTGTTGGTTGGTGCGGCTCGTATTGATACTGATAGTATTCAATGGATTAGTCCAGATACAGCTAATTATTTTTCTGTAAGTGGAAATCATGTCTTTGGTTTCACTGGTCCATCTAACGATAATTCTACTCAGTCTGTGGATAATCAATGGGGTTTTCAAGGGGATAGTGCAAGTTCTTATATTAGCAATCCTCAACCATCAGGAGCTGCACCAAGTATTGGTCATTTTTTTGCCCCAGATAGAGAAGGTGGTTTTTCCAATGGTAATTACTATTCTGCTCAAATAACAGACCAAAAGTCTGGTAGTCGAACTATTGAATTGAAGGGTGAAGGTATAAACGATAATTTTGTTACACCGGCGATTACCTTAGACATTCAAGTCAATGGGGAAACTGTACCGATGAATGATGCTTCGGCTCATTGCGTTTCTGCATCAACCGGTGGTGAAGTCATTTTCACAATAACACCAAAGGTTAATAATGATTTAGTGGCCACGATGGGAACTGCACCAGTTCAACATGTTATGCTGGAGTGGTGTTCCAATGACAATTACGATCCGCATTTCATAACGGAAAGTATGACTCCCAACAATTTTGCACTGAATGATTATTATCATCACATAAAGACTTATGATTGTGATAAATTATTGGTCAGTGTCAATAAGACCATTGAATTGAAGGCTACCCATCAACGGGATACGGAAAGTGGTTTTATTGATTACACCTTCTCCGTGCGTGGACACTATGATCGGCTTAAACCTGCTAAATGGCTTGGTAGTCATAAAACCTTTCATTTAATCTCGTTAAGTGACAACACGCGCCGGCGCAAAGATTTTGAATTGACAGACTTGCTCTATCCTTATTCAGAAGAGCTTGAAAAACGGGCCACTCGTTCTTCTGACAATTGTCCTTTCGACGAAAACAACGACCAGTCATTCAATGGCACTATTGCCTCACAAGATGGTGGATTACTCTATCAATTTGAAAAAGGCCATCATGTACAAACCTTGGACAGCTTGATGGGTACCGTTATTTACACGTTTACTTATAACGGTAGCGGCTATCTAATTGAAATTGTAGATATTGATGGTGATACGACCACCATTGAACGCGATGCCGAAAATAAACCAGTAGCGATTGTGGCACCTTATGGACAACGTACCACGTTGACTTTGGATGCCAATGGTTATCTGGCTTCAGCCACGAATCCTGCTAATGAGACCTATCAATTGGTTTATACGCCAGATGGCTTATTGACGCAATACATTGATCCGCGTGGCAATGCTGATAACTTTGAATATGACGCTCTGGGATTATTTGTAAAAAATGTGAATCCCGTCAACGGTGGTTATACCGTCACGCGCACTGACTTTGATACGCCAGAGGCTAAAGGGCATATCACCACGATGATGACTGCTGAAGGGCGTAAAACGGAGTACAAAGTGGCTACCGTGAACGGTAAGCGCGAGCGTACCAATACTGCCCCGGATGGCACGGTAACGCAATCGCTTAAAAAACTAGAAGGTGATAAAACCATCAGAACGACGAGCCATGCCGATGGGACTTTCATCTGGACGATGGAAGAACCTGATACGCGCTTGGTGGGTTCGATGCAATCAGCTACGCCGAAATTGACCGCGATTGTTATGCCTAGTGACTTAAAAGCCGAAATTGGCATGGAAACCATCACCGATCCGCCAGCGTATGCAGATGACTATGATCCTTTAAATCTAAATACCTTGACGCAAAAAGTCACAGTCAATGGACGAGTTAGTACTAGTGTGTTTGATAAAACAGCTAAAACTATTACTGCTACCAGTGCCACCGGTAGGCAAAGTCTTTCAGTATTGGATGATAAAGGCCGTGTTATCAAGGAACAAGTGGCTGGTTTTGCTGATACTGCATACAGTTACGATGATCGTGGTCGTTTAACAACTGTTAGTGTTGGAGAAGGTATTGATCTGAGAACTGCAACATTGAGCTATGATAGTCAGGGCAATATTGAAAAAGTCACTGATGCGTTAAATCGTGAAGTTAGTTTTAGTTATGATGCAGTGGGGCGAGTGATTAGCCAAGTTTTAACTGATGGTCGGCAAATTTTATATAGTTATGATGCTGGTGGCAATGTTGTTGCGATTACACCACCCGGTCGTCCAGCTCATAGTTTTGCCTATAATGGTAAAAATTTGCAGAGCCAATATACACCACCAGACGCCGGTTTGGTAATGCCGCAAACGCAATATCTTTATAATCGGGATGAGCAATTAACTAAAATTGTACGGCCTGATGGTCAAGCTGTTGATTTTGCTTATGATGCAACCAAGGGACGATTAAACACCCTAAATACACCGCATGGGCAATATAGTTATGCTTATGATGAGCAAAGCGGTAATCTAACTGCTGTTACTGCACCTGATGGTGGTACGTTAAGTTATCAATATGATGGTTCTTTGCCGTTATCGGTGACTTGGGGTAATGGTCAGCTAAATGGTAGTTTGGCGGTTACTTATGATAATAATTTTCGAGTAACAGCAACCAATATTAATGGTGAAAATAGCATTGAGTATCAGTATGATGCTGATAGTTTGTTGATCAAAGCGGGAGATTTAAATCTCATTCGTGATGAACAAAATGGCCTGCTGATAGGCACGCAATTGTATGGTGCTATTACTCAACGTACTTACAATCAATTTGGTGAATTGACAAGTGATGCTGCTAGTCATATTATCGCTACCCAGTATGGTAATGGTTATACTCGTGATAAATTAGGGCGAATAACGCAGAAAGTGGAAAGTATTCAAGGTGCAAGTACCACTTATGCTTATGAGTATGATTCGGCCGGGCGGTTAATTACCGTAATGCAAGATGGTATTATAACAGAGCAATATAGCTATGATGCTAATGGTAACCGTAATTATTTTAGTGCTAATTTGGTAGTGGGTGGTATTGCTGAAGGTAGTTATGATGAGCAAGATCGTTTACTCCAATATGGTGATAATACCTATGCTTATACTGATAATGGTGAGTTGTTGAGTAAAACCAGTAATGGTGCTACTACACAGTATAATTATGATGTATTGGGTAATCTGCGTTCAGTTCAATTGCCGGATGGTAGGCAGATTGAGTATGTGATTGATGCTAGTGGTCGGCGTTTGGGTAAAAAGCTAAATGGTGTTTTAACTCAAGGCTTTTTGTATCAAGGTAGTCTTAATCCAGTTGCGGAGTTTGATGGAAATGGTACTTTGGTGGCTCGGTTTGTGTATGGCTCCAAAGCTAATGTGCCTGATTATATTATTAAGGCTGGTAGTATTTATCGTATTTTCAGTGATCATTTGGGTAGTCCACGTTTGATAATTAATCTTGATACCGATGATATTGTACAACGTATTGATTATGATGCGTTTGGTAATGTTGTCTTTGATAGTAATCCTGGATTCCAACCATTTGGGTTTGCTGGTGGGATTTATGATGTTGATACTGGATTGGTGCGGTTTGGTGCTAGGGATTATGATGCTGA
>JAOZMR010000023.1 GCA_029934215.1 Pontiellaceae bacterium
GTTGGAAATCCCCTCCAGGGAGGGGTGCCGTAGGCGGGGTGGGTTCTTTGGAGGAAGAGAGGAAGGGCATTGCCGATTGGAGATTGCCGATTGCCGATTGGGAGGGGAGAGTTCCAAACGTTGAAAAATAGAGATTTTTCATAAAACGTAGACGAGCGCTTCCAGCCTCGTTCCCTGGGTGAATTTATCGTGAGACCGTTCATGCGCGGAAACGAGGGCCCCACGGATGGTAAAACGTCCCACGGATCAGGATCAGAATAGGCTCAAGTAGAGGGCGGTTCATCCGTGGGATGAATGGCACTAAGTTAAGCCCCTTTCGCTACCACCACAATCACGATTCTACAGCTGTTTTTGATCACGAATAGCACGAATCTACACGAATCTTTTCCGGCTTAATTCTGATCTATTTTAGTCCCATTCGTGTAGATTCGTGCTATTCGTGATCAAAAACTGATCCTGTCCGTTTTCTTTGTTTTATTTTTAGTGTTGCAAATTCAAGACCGCCTGCATTCCGCCTAAAACCCCTTAACTTAGTGCCATTCATCCGTGGGGCCTTCTCTTTCCAACCTCTGGAAGAACCCGCCCTGCCCTTCCTACTTCGCCAAAGGCTACGGCGGACAAGTCGGGCAAACCTCTGAAATGGGCGTTTTGTATGAGGGCTGATGAATACGTCCTGCCATCCAGGCAAGAGGCAGGATGCCTCTTCTACGTTTTGGATTCCTCTCCCCCTCGGCTGTTCCTCTGACTTCCTCTAGCGCAGCGGTTGTGGAAAATCTTAATGGAGGTTGGTGGGGGTGGAGGCTTTTTCTGCCGTGAAGAATTTTCACAACCACTTCGTTAGAGGAATAGAGAGAAACAGCCGAGGGAGAAAGAGGAGAGGAATATCGAATATCGAAGGGGAGAGCATTTTCGATGACCAAGTTCCAAACGTTGGAAATCCCCTCCAGGGAGGGGTGCCGCAGGCGGGGTGGGTTCTTTGGAGGAAAAGAGGGAGGGCATTGCCGAATGGAGATTGCCGATTGAAAGAAAAGGGTTCCAATCATTGGAAACGAGCTGGATCAGGTTTTCTCTCCCCTCGGCTGATTACCGCTTGGGAAAAAAGATATTGCAGAATGATTGACGGAATACCTCAGGCCTGCCGTCAATCATTCTGCCGAAACTCCCCACCAATGCTTAGTTCGTCTTCTTTAAGTTCCATGCGCTCTTTCGTGGCAAACCCCTAACCTCCCGCCCATTAGAGGGGGAGTCCTTCAGGTAAATGGGGGCTCTACCCAGAAAAACTATTTCTGGAAATGAGTTTGAATGGCCTTCTTCCCTTGCTACGTTTGTTCCTATGAAAAAAATTATTGTCTCCTTGGTTGTTGTGTTCGTTAGTTCGGTTGGCTTTTCGGAGTCGTCCCCTTGGGCTTCTGTGAGTTTTCCGGATGGCGCATCGTTGGTTGCTGGTGCGGAATGGGTGGTTGGTGTGAGCCAGACCGGCGGTTCTTTTTTGGATGCGCCTGCGCGCTGGCAGATTGATTCTGAACAGGCATGGGGCGCGGGTCGATTGGTTCTGGAGCTGGATCGAGACCTTTTGCTTGGCGATCTCGTGATGTCTTTTGTGTGTGATTGTGAGGATTCTGATTTTATTATCCAATTGTTGGACGATCAGGATCGAGTCGTGGCGTTGGATTTGTTCTCGAATGTTGCCGATGTGATGGGTGAGCTGAATGTGAGCACGTTGGTTGTTCCCTTGTTGGAGTACCCGACCGCAGAGAAGGTTTGTGTTCGGAGGCTATCGGGGCCATTAGCGGTTCATAGCTTGTTGATGATTCCGTCCGCAATCGGGATTGAAGCCCCAGAGTCGTTCGGGGTTCTTCAAATGGCGCGTCAATTGGGTGATCCTTTGAGCCCTGAAAATGTGTTGCAAAAGACAATTCAGAATGCGCGTGACGGGAACGAGGTGCTTTCGTTGGATGTATTGGACGAAAAACCGCATGTATCTCATTTCGAGACGGCCGCAAAAATCACACCCAAGGAAATTGTAGAGTTCATTAATAAGATATCTGTGGATGGGCTTGCTTTTACGGCGGATCAATTTGTCCGATTGGCGGAAAAAGGTGAGTTGGAAATGATGAATCTTTTCTATTTGGCGGGAATGCCGCTTACCGCACGAGACGCACGAGGTATGACTGCGGGTCAAGGTGCGGGTTACACCGGACAAATTCGGGTGTTGGATTGGCTGTTGGAGAAGGGTTTCCCAATCGAACATCCAGATACGATTGGACGCACGTCGTTGTTTGCCGCCGTGAATAACCAACAGCCGGATGCGGTGGAATATCTCCTCATGCGCGGAGCACGTGCGGAGGTGTTCAGTCGGGTTTTGCACACGCCGTTGTTTTACTCGGTGTACTGGGGCGATACTCATGGTTCGCAACGAACGCGCAATGCGTTAATCGCCGCAGGGGCGAATGTGAATTATAAGAATCCTGCCGGGATATCGGTGTTGATGAATGCTGTTCGTTCCGGTCATTTGTATCAAGTTCGCGGATTGATCGAGAACAACGCGGATATTCATGCTCTGGATAATGATGGCAAGTCTGTTATGGAGTACGCTCGTATTCGCGGGAACAAATCGATTATCAAGACACTAAAAAAGGCGGGTGCTGACGAAGTTTCCTCTTCAGTGATTCCCGAAATCCAGCTTCAAGACGCAGTGAAAGGAAGAAACGTAAAACGCATTCAGCAGTTGGTGGCGCAAGGGGTTGATCTAAACTATAAAGATGCGGACGGACGCACGGCGTTGGGTTGGGCTGCGCACAATGCCTCGCCGCTGGAGATCGTTGAGTTGTTGATCCATTTCGGCGCCGATGTGAATGCGGAGGATTTTGCGGGTCGTACGCCTTTGATTGCTGTTTCTATTTGGGGGAGTCGGGATTCCGTTTTGACTGCTTTGTTGGAGGCTGGTGCCGATCCGAACCATCAGGATCATTCAGGAAGGACAGCACTGCATGTTTCTGTTTCTGGGGATGTTGTGAAAAACATTCGGGTGTTGCTCGCGTATGGAGCCGATCCAGAAATAAGCGATAAAAACGGGCGCTTACCCGAGAATTGCGCAAAAGACAAAGGTGCGGTATTACATCAAATGATCCTGAAGTATTCCAAATAGAAACCAAGCAACAACACCAAACATCCTGAAAGCTACAAATACATGGAGATTTATTAACCGCGAGCGAACCGTTTTTTTATGCGGCTTGAAGATCGACTGAGTGAACGCTGGCGGGGTTGAAGGTTTTGCGGGTTTCCCAGAGGTCGTAGTTATCTTGCATGGTCAACCAACTTTCAGGGGTTCTTCCCAGTGCGCAGGAAAGGCGCAGTGCCATTTCTGGGCTGATTCCACTCTGTTTTTTTAAAATCCGGTTAAGCGTTGATGCGGCTACAGCAAGCCTTGTCGCCAAAAAGCGGCAACTCATTTTGTAGGGTTCCATATAGGTCGCGGTAATAAATTCGCCAGGGTGGGGTGGGTTATACATGCTCATTCGTGTAAATTCGTGCGATGAACCGTTCCTTCGTCACTATTTTTGAATACAAAAATTATGTGTCGCTTCGCTCGCGCGTGATCAAAAAACTGACCATGCTCGTTTTTTTTTAGTGTTGCAAGTTCAACCTCGCCTACATCCAACTAAAATCACTCAACGCACGAGCCGTTCGTGTTTGGGTTCTCTTTTTTTCGATCTACGCGTTCTTTTTTAATCGATAAGATTGCGGATTGTGTCAAAATATCTTTCGCCTGTCTCATTCTGCCGCTAGGATGTCGGTTATGAGTCGTTGTGTGATTTTTTTGAGCCTGTTTGTTTGCGTTTCACAATATGTGTACGCCTTCGAGGTGGAACTTCAATTCGTTAAAGGACTCACCGATGTCGGCTTCCCTAGGCTCGCAGAAAAGGTGCTTTTCCGAACCTTGGAAACGTTTCCAGAGGCTTCTTCTGCCGCACCCAATCTTCGCATCCGGATTTTAATCGCCGAGAAGCGGTTCTCTGATGCCGCGTTGGAGATTGATAAGCAAAAACCAGACGTCGCTAGTGCTTTGTGGCTTTTCCTCGCAAAAACGGCGACCTCTGCCCGCCAGCTTCCTGTTGCGGAGTCTGCTTATGAGGCGTATTTTAAGGGGGCTTCCGCTCCGGATGGTGAGGCAGCTTTTCTTTATGGATCTTTACTCGAAGATCGTGGCGATAACGCCGCTGCAATCAAGATTTATGAGTGCGTGGATTCTCGGCCAACAAAGTCGCGGCTTTCGGCGCTGTTGATCGAAAGCGACCCAGACCGCGCTCTCGAGCTCGCCGAGGAGGTTCAGCTCGGTGGACTCGATCTCTGGTTCGGAGCCGCTGTTGTGTCGTGGGCGCAAATCCATATCAATCGAAATGACTGGGTTGAAGCGCGTTCTGTGCTTGAAAAGGAGCTGGAGCTTCTAAGGAGTCTTCGCGGCTCGGTTGATCCAATCGCGGGTGCGCGCTATCTCCTCGGAACCTGCTACGAACACGCGGGTGAAAACGTCGCTGCCTTACATCAGTTCTACAACGTGTATGCCCAGTACGGCGGTAGCGAGTGGGGACTGAAAGCTCAGATAAAAGCAGAAGCGCTGATTGCTGATTTTGAAGGGCAGGGAAAAGTCGTTGAAATTGATCTTGGCGCGAATCTCGAGAAATTGGAGGAAGGTCGTTTCCGGATGGCTCGGCGCCTTTTTTTTGACCGTCAATACGCCGACGCGATCACCGAGTATCTTGACGCGCTGAATGATTTCCCAGAGGGCAGCAAAGCCATCACCGCTCTACGCGAGCTGACGCTTTGCGCGATCCATCTCGATGACGAATTCTGCGCAAAAGCGGTTACGCACTATCTCTCCGAACGCTTCGCCTCCGGCGACGCACTCCTTGCTGCCGGCAAAGCTGCGCTCGATCAGAAAAAAGAATCGCTTGCCTGGTGGATCTACGAGCTCTATCTCGAGAAATTCCCCTCCCACCCACGAGCGCCCGCCGTGCTCTATTCGCTCGCCGGACTCCGCGACCAGGAGGTCTACCTTTTCCAACTATTGGAAAACTATCCGTCCAGCACCTATCACGCCCGCGCACTCGGACGCCTTGCATGGAACGCCTTCGAAGCCAAAGAGTACGAAGCCGCAGCCAGCCGCTTTGCCCCATACATCGACACCGAAACCGACCCGCAAAAGCAAACCCGAGCCCGATTCGCCTTCGCCGAGTCCTGCCGTTTTTCCAAGCATTGGAACGATGCCCTAGAAAACTTCCAAACATTGGAACATGCGGTGGGAACTGTGGCGGAGAGCTTTGGTACGCCAAAAGAGACGCTCGATTTCAACCGTCCGTTTCACGAAAAAAGCGTCTTCTATCAGGCAATCTGCCAGAAAGAACTCGGTAAGCTCGACGAGGCGGTTCGGCTCTGCGCCCGATTTATCGAACAGTTTCCAACCTCTGGAATTCTCGAACAGGTCCGCTTCACTCAAGCAAAAACGTTGATCGAAAGCGCCCGTTTTGCTGAAGCTCTCCGTACTCTAAAAACCCTCGGCGCCCAATTCGCAGAACCCGCATGCTACTATAGCGGTCTCGCGCAATACGAAACCGGTGCCTACGAAGAAAGTATCCAAACATTGGAAACCTTTTTCACAAACTGGCCCGCATCCGCACTCTCCTACGAGGCTATGTTTGTGCAGGGCAGAGCGTACGTCGCCGCCGAGAAATGCGACGAAGCTGTTCGCGTTTTCGGAGACATCCTAAACGTTGCCTCTGACGATCTCCTGATTCACCGCGCCAGCCTTGAGCTCGGTCGCGCACAAACCGACCCCGCTGAAAAATTGGCCTCCTTCCAACGCATCGCCCTACTCGCCGACCCAGAAAACGCGGACCACGCGCCTCTCATTGCCGACGCACTTTTCGAAAGTCTCCCGCTCCATCTCGAAATGAACCGCCACGCCGATCTGATCGCCGACGCAGATCGCCTCTTAGAGAGTTTTCCAAACCCTGGAAAAACCAAACAAATCAACACCCTAAAAACCAAAGCCATTCACCAACAGGAGGAGACCGCGAATGAACGTAAATAAATGCAACCGTGGATTTTTACACCGCACAACTCGCCTATGCACGTATACCGGCGCGGCTCTGTTTCTCGTAGCCAGCCCAGCGCAACCCGCGCCATACGTCATCAACTCAGCAGGCAAACAGGTGACCGGCTCGGCCATTCAATCGGCAGAAGACGGGACGATTCGTCTCACAACGCTCAACGGACAAACCCTGACTTTCCGCTCAGGAACCTACCGTCAGGCATTCGCAGACAAACCCAAAGAAATGGCACAAATCAAAACCCTGGTGAAACAAAAAAACCTGCTCGCAGTAGTCCCCATCTTGCTCGGCGTCAAAGAAAAATACCGTTTTCTCGGATGGGACCACCGAGCCTGCCTAATGCTCGCCCGCGTATACCTGCCGCTCAAGCAATACGAAAACTCCGCCCGCGAATACGAGGAACTATTCGCTGCGCAACCCAAACTCGAAAAAAGCCCCAAAGAACGCGCGAACTACATGCAAGCTCTGCTCGGTTCCGGACGCACCAGCGAGGTCGCAACGATGATCGACGAAGACATCGCATCCGGCTCCCGCGAAGCCGCCGCGCGTGCGCAAATTGTTCGCGGCGACATGAAAGCCGCGAGCGGACAGCACGAAGAGGCGCTCCTCGACTACTTGCGCACAGCCATTCTGTTCCGCGCACAAACCTCCGTACTGCCAGAAGCAACCTACAAAACCGCCGTCGCACTAAAAACCCTAAACGACCCACGAGCGGCAGAATATTTTCAGAAAACAATCGATGAATTCCCAAAATCAGAATTCGCTGAACTCGCAAAAAAAGGAGCACAATAATGGAATACAGGAAATATGGACTCGTGGTTTTTTTACTAACCCTTGCGGCTTTTGGCTTCGCACAAGACGTCATCCTGAACGAAGCCGCAGCGGATGCTGAATTTCTCGGAAGTGGGGACGGCTTTTTTAGCGTCGTCGCCCGAGGCGGATTTCTTGGCATCTCGCTCTGGTTGGCCTTGGCAGGTCTCTCAATTGCTGGGACCCATTTGATCGTCGACTCCTTCCTCAAGATCCGAGCAGACCGGATTATCTCAGAACCCTTTATCACCGGCATTCGCGGCGCGCTCGACGAAAACAATATTGACAAAGCAACACAACTCTGCGCCGAGCACCCCGGCGCACTCTCCAACATCCTTTCCGCAGGCTTCTGCAACATCCCAGACGAAGACGCCATAGGCATTGCCGCAGACCTCGAAAGCGAACTCCTCCTGCAACGCGTAACCTACCTCAACGTCGTAGGCAATCTCGCACCAATGCTCGGCTTACTTGGAACCGTCCAAGGAATGATTATGGCCTTCGCAACACTCGGCACCGAAGCTGGCGCAGCGAAAAACGCGATGCTCGCCACCAACATCTCTCAAGCCCTATACACTACAGCTGCCGGCCTAATCATCGCCGTACCCGCCCTCGGCTTCTACTCCTTCTTCCGAAACCGCGCCACTAAAATCATCCTCTCTATGGAAGCGCTCACGCTAGAACTCATGAAAAAGGTTCCATGAAACGATTCAAACAACCCAGCGACCACGTAAACATGACGCCGATGATCGATGTTGTGTTTCAAATGATCATCTTTTTTGTCTGCACCGTGCAGCTCGAAAAGGAAGCAATCAGCGAAGCCATTCTTCTTCCAGACTCACCTCATGGTCCCATGGTCACCGAGGCAAAAGACCCGCGCACAATCACAATAGAGATTGACAACCGGGGACGGATTTCCATTGCCCGCACGCCACTCACCGAAGCAAAACTTCGTAAAATACTCGCAAAAACAGTGATTGACTACGGACGATTTGGGCCCTCAATTCCGATCCGCATTCGCGCCGATGGCGGCACCGATCATGCGAGCGTAAAAAGCGTACTCGACGCCTGCACGGCCGCAGGTCTTCACAAAATATCGTTCGTTGCCGCAAAAGACCGCGCCTAAAAATGAGCGCAGCACGCGACTCACAATGCGTGGAGTTCGGCGAACGTCTTTGGTGGATTAGACAAACCGAAATATTCAAAAACACCAACCGTTACCTCTTCGAGAATTCCATCGCCTGTGTATCCGTTCTCCATAAAGAACGCGGCGAACCGCCGGAACAGCTCTATATATTTTTCTTTATCCGCAGCGACCTGCTCTACGCTCTCTTGTTTGAACATAATGGTAAACATCCCTCGCGCATTAATATCGCCGATCAGCGTGAACTTATCTTCTTTCTCAAGAGGCATTTTGTAGTGCGCGCTTCGCTCACCATTAATCATACAAGGCGCAACCGCCAACCTCAGATGATCGTCTTCAAACGATGCCTTAAATAAAAAACCCGCCTTTTCTTGAACAATACGTTCATCGTTCAAGGCATGAATGAACCCTTTCACGATAGACGTTTTTCCGGTTTTCCCATTGAGTGTAACTTTTTTAATTCTCATAATCCGCGCTCCAAAAAACTTCCCACCCTTGAAAAAACCACACGCATCAATGCCTCCGCATGGCTCGGCGTGCTTCCATATCGGCGGTCTTCTTTTTCAGCGTCTCACGTTTGTCTGCGGAATCCTTCCCTTTGCACAGCGCGATCTCAACCTTCACTTTACCTCGGGTCAAATAAACCTTTAACGGAATAAGCGTGAGCCCTTTTTGCTGAATATTGTTTTGGAGACGCGTCAACTCTCGCTTGTGTAAAAGTAGCCGTCGCTCGCGAGTCGGCACATGGTTGAACACATTGCCGTGGTCGTAGGGCTGAACCGTCATTTGCAGGAGCTGCGCCTGCCCCTTATCTATATCCACATACGCCTCGTCAACACGAACATGTCCTTGCCGGATCGACTTCACCTCTGTCCCGCGCAACTCAATCCCAGCCTCAAACTTCTCGAGTACATTATAATCTCGGTACGCCTTCCGATTGGTTGCAATGGCTCCCGTAGAATTACTCGTTTTTTTCTTTTTTGAAGACATGGTTTTTCGGTTGGGTTTGGGTTGAATTTGGTAGAATGAGTATAAAAAAGCATCAAAAAAAAGGAACGACCCAAAGCCGTTCCTTTTTCGAGTAAGCCGAAGCCACCCTTAAAGAACCACGGCAGGCCCTTTACGTTTCGTATCTCCAAAAATATCATCTGGAGGCTCAACACCCATCTCAACAGTCAGTTTGCCTTCAACAATTTCTTTGAGGACGATGTCGTGATTGTCCTGCTCAGGATGATCCGGTTTCACCATTGGACGAGCGCCATGATTAAGCTGGCGAGTGCGGTAAGACACGAGATTCACCAGCACGGGAACCATGCCAATTTTCTCCTGAGCTTTAGTTAGATATTCAAAATTCATAAATCAATCCCCCTTCTCAAGGTATAAAAACGGCAGACTATACGGAGTTGAGCCAAGCTCGTCAACGTTGAGTTGCAGGGAATTGGATTTAGTTTCCATAATCTTTTTTCAATTCGTTCCGATTTGTCTACAATGCAAGGAGCAGTCTATAAAAAAACGAAACGCATGACAAACGAGAAAAAACGTATGAACACATATATGACACAGGAACAAGTTGCCCCCTATGCGAAATCCCTCGGCATCGAACTCACCAACCTCTCCCCCATCCAACGCAACAAATATTGCGCCATTGGAAAAGGCATACTACGTGACGGAACACCATGCATCATTAAAGACTACGGCAAAAGCGATCCAAAACTAGCACAACTAGAAGCCGACTCCCTCTCCTTCTACGACAACATCAGCACCACCGTAGACGGACTAAAAAGCTGCGGTCTACTCGCGCACAACCCTGAAGAAAACCTTCTCGCCATCTCCTTTATGTCAGGCGAAAGCTTCACCCGTTACGTCTACAAATCCATTTTTTCCAATACTCGGAAAACCATCGCATTGCACCATGCGGAAACGATCGGCACACTGCTACGCGAACTCTACCTACGCGGACCCGCCTCGACCGAAAAAGAACTCGGCGACTTCATGCGTGAATACCTCCAACACTCCACCGACCGCCTAAGAAACATTCCAATACTTGGAAAACTCTGCCTCGGCAAAAACGAGCCAAGCGTACAAACCCTTTTATCCGGCGCCACAGAAAGCGGCGAACGCCCATCCTTCTGTCACGGCGACTGCGTTCCACGCAACGCCCACAGCGACGACTCAGGCATTGGCCTCATCGACTGGGCAAACACCAGCGAACAATCCCACATCCTAAACGATATATACAACCTCCTCACCGCGCTACAAAACATGATTATTCCGCCGACCTACAAAAACCAGATCATTCAAGCCCTCTCCGACGGACTAGGCGACCTCGCCTTCGACATACGACTTCATCGATTCTTCTACGAATACCATCGGCGCCGCTGGCTCATGCTCAAACTCTACGCCCGCCGACCCTGGCCGCTCGCACAAGCCCTACGCGGGCTCGCCACCTTTGCCAAACCCTTTTCCCCGCACCATCTCGGCGCACTAAAAAGACACATCAAACCCTAACAAACAAGAACCCGAAGGAAGAAAACTGGAGGGCGAGGCTTCGTATGTGGCGACTGGATTGTCAACTCTCATACGCGTTCTCCTTCATGAGCAACAGGTTGATTTGTGTAATTCTGTCCACAATCTCACAGAGCCTCCGATATTCGTCTCGACCTTTGATTGCGGCATCGACCTGCAAGTTCTGAATATATTTCTGCCTTTGTTTCCCGTTTTCGCGAACCACCAAATAACGGCGTGGTCCATGCCTCTCACCGCTATGACATTTGCACTGAGGTTTTGAGCAAACCGAAAAGCGTTCAACCCAAGATCCGTGCAAAAGATGCGAAAACGACCCCAACTCACTCGTCAAGTCGGAGCGTTCCTTCAGAAGATTTTCAACAGAAATATTTGACAATCATCCTATATAGCGTACAGGGAACGCACCATTCAAGGCAAACAATAAAAAACTTGCCGACCTGTCAATCAACTGTCGAATTATTTTCAGACAAAACGGGTGCGGGTATTGATGAAACATCCAAACATTGGAAGATTTATTACCACGGATGTTTACCACGCCTTACCAGAGCCGTCCCGCGGAGGAATGGCACTAAGTTAAGCCCCTTTCGCTACCACCACAATCACTTATTCTACATCTGTTTTTGATCACGAATCGCACGAATCTTTTCTGGCTTAATTCTGATCTACTTTAGTCCCATTCGTGCAGATTCGTACGATTCGTGATCAAAAACTGATCCTGTCAGTTTTCTTTATTTTATTTTTACTGCTGTAAATTCAAGACCGCCTGCACTCCGCCTAAAACCCCTTAACTTAGTGCCATTCGTCCCACGGATGAAGGGAGCTAAATCAAACTCATTTCAGCCGATATGAGCGGTTAAATAAAACTCGTCATGTCACGCATCTACTCACGATCGTGAGTAGATGCGTGACACTCAATCCACACTTCATCCAGTTTACTTTTCTCTCATAAGGTCACAAATGAGTTCCAAACATTGGAAACGATGGTGCTCAAAAAGAGTCGTCAGGCAGTGGGTTGGTCTTGAGCGCTTTTCTGTTTTTTTGCGTTCTCTCTCGTCAAATTTGGCTTCGATAAATTTGTACAACGGAGAGTTCGACGCATCTAAATTTGGGGTCCCGCAACTTAACCCTCATTTTGTATAGCCCTGTCACCACCTTTTCTATACGATAGGTTGTTTAGATTTTGATTCAAAAAAGGAGCCTTATGTCTGACGAAATTAAAGAACCTCAAAACCCGGATGCTGCGGGGTACGGTGCTGACCATATTACCGTTCTTGAAGGCATCGAAGCCGTTCGCAAACGCCCGGCCATGTATATCGGCGATACCGGAACGCGCGGGTTTCATCATTGTGTTTATGAGGTGGTCGATAATTCAATCGATGAAGCTCTTGCCGGCTACTGCTCGAATGTGGAGGTTCGCATCAATGATGATGGTTCTCTGAGCGTTACCGACGATGGACGCGGAATTCCTGTTGATATGCATCCAACCGAGGGAAAGCCGGCCGTTACGGTTGTACTGACGGTTCTCCATGCGGGTGGAAAATTTGATTCCGATACCTATAAGGTTTCCGGCGGGCTTCATGGGGTCGGGGTTTCTTGCGTGAACGCGCTGTCCGATTGGCTCGAAGTGGAGGTCAAACGCGGCGGCTTCATTCATCATCAGCGCTTTGAAAAAGGTTGCGAAGTGACCGAGTTGCTGCAGATCGGGCAAACCACTGAAACCGGAACGAAAGTATCCTTCCAACCAGACATGAGCATCTTCACCCACGAGGGTGGCTTCCAGTGGGATACGCTCGCCGCCCGCCTGCGCGAAATGGCGTTCCTGAATAGGGGCACAAAAATCACGCTGACCGAAGATGCCACGGGGCGCGAAGAAGTGTTTGAGTATGAAGGAGGGATCTCGGAGTTTGTGCAGCATCTGAACAAAAATAAATCTCCGATGCATCCGGACGTGATCTATTTCGAGCGCGAAAAGGAAGATGTGGTCGTGGAAATCGCGATGCAGTATTCCGATGCGTATAACGAGACGATTTTCACCTTCGCCAATAATATCAATACGATCGAAGGCGGAACCCATCTCTCCGGCTTCCGTTCCGCGCTGACCCGCACGGTGAACGCTTACGCGAAATCGAATAAGCTGATCAAGGATGATAAGCAAGCGGTGGCCGGCGACGATATCCGCGAAGGAATCACCTGCGTGCTTAGCGTGAAGATTCCTGACCCGCAGTTTGAAGGTCAAACAAAAACCAAGCTTGGTAATGGCGAAGTCGAAGGAATCGTTCAGCAGATTGTCAACGACGAACTCGGAACCTATTTCGAAGAAAACCCGTCCGTCGCTCGTCTAATTATCGACAAGGCGGTTGTTGCCGCACGCGCACGGTCTGCGGCGCGAAAGGCCCGCGACCTTGCACGTCGAAAGGGCGCACTCGAAAGCGGCGGACTGCCTGGCAAACTCGCCGACTGTTCGAGCCGCGAGCCGGCAAAATGCGAATTGTTTATTGTGGAAGGGGACTCTGCGGGAGGTTCGGCCAAACAGGGCCGCGAACGCATGTTCCAGGCTATCCTTCCGGTGAAGGGTAAAGTGATCAATGTTGAAAAAGCGCGTTTGGACAAGGTGCTCAACAACGAGGAAATCCGCACCATGATCACTGCGATCGGAACGGGTATCGGCGCAGACGATTTCAATATCGAAAAAGCACGCTACCATAAAATCATCATCATGACCGATGCGGATGTCGACGGTGCGCACATCCGTACGCTCCTGCTGACGTTCTTCTATCGTCAGATGCCCCAGCTGATCGAGCATGGCTACGTCTACATTGCCCAGCCGCCGCTTTATAAGGTGACGCGCCGCAAGCGCGAGGAGTACGTGGAGAGCGACGACCACCTGACGCAGATCCTACTCAACCTCGGAGCTGACGGGCTATTGCTAGAAACACCTGACGGCACACAATTGCTCGACACCAAAGGCCTACGCGCACTGCTCGAAAATCTGGTAAAAATCGAAGATATTGCCGATAAGCTTCGCCGCCGTGGTGTTCGCCTTTTAGACTACATAAAGGAGCGCAATCCAGAAACCGGAGCGTTCCCGATCTATCATGCAATCATCGACGCAGAAGACGATGAAGACGAAGCAGAAACTCGCTACGCCGCTGACGACATCGAGCTGCAAGCTCTCATTGCTGAAGCCGATAAAACCCAGGAGATTGAGGAACCGATTGTCGAAATAGCGGAATCCTCTGAAGAAACCGAAGAGGAGTCCGAGGAAACTGAAGGATCAGACGCCGCCGAGGAAAAAGCCGTTGTACCCGTGATTAGCCGCGTCCGCTACAAGGAGCTCCTTGTTTCAAAACCGCTGACCAGCGTCATAGAAAAGCTCGGCGCAGGCGGATTCAGCGTCGACCAACTCCTCGACACCGAAGACCCGCAATTCCAGCTCGATGACAAGGGAACAAAAATCCAAGCCACCTCGCTGATGGATCTTCTCACGAACATACGTAGTCTCGGCAAAAAGGGAATGACGATTCAGCGCTACAAAGGGTTGGGTGAAATGAACCCGCAGCAGCTCTGGGAAACCACGCTCGATCCGGAAGAACGCCGCCTCACCAAAGTGGTTCTCGAAGATGCGGTGAAAGCCGATGAGATGTTCACCATCCTGATGGGCGACGAAGTTCCGCCGCGCCGCCAGTTTATCGAAGACAACGCCCTAAACGTCACAAACCTCGACATTTAAAAAGGAAAAACATGAAAATAATCTCTCTATTTTCTGGTGCTGGCGGTTTGGACAAGGGGTTTGAGGCTGCTGGGTTCAAGACGATCTGGGCCAACGAGTACGATGAGGATATCTGGGAAACTTTTGAAAAAAACTTTCCGAATACCGTACTCAATCGCCACTCCATTCAAGACGTTTCCTCCGACGAAATACCTGAATGCGACGGAATCATTGGAGGTCCACCTTGCCAAAGCTGGAGCGAGGCGGGAAACCAGGACGGGATTCACGATAGTCGAGGGCAGCTTTTTTATGATTTCATCCGCATCTTGCGCGACAAAAAGCCTTCGTTTTTTCTCGCTGAAAATGTTTCTGGAATGCTGCGGCACGCGGAGGCTTTGAAAAACATCAAGACGCTCTTCTCTGAAAGCGGATACAACCTTTCCTTCGAACTGCTAAACGCGAAAGATTACGGCGTTCCTCAAGACAGAAAAAGAGTCTTTTTTATCGGCATACGAAAAGACCTTGAGTTCTCCTTTAAATTCCCGGAACCTCGCGCGAAAAAACGTGTTCTGAAGGACATTCTCTTCGACATCGCCGATTCAGCACTGCCTGCGTTGGCAAAAGAAAAAACAAATGGAGCAGCCTGCGCGATTCCCAATCACGAATATATGATCGGGGGGTTTTCCTCCATGTATATGTCAAGAAACAGAGTGCGGAGCTGGGATGAACCCTCCTTTACAATCCAAGCAGGCGGACGACACGCCCCCATTCACCCGCAAGCTCCAAAAATGAAAATGCTCGGACCAGACGATCGAATATTCGTCCCAGGCAAAGAGCATTTGTATCGAAGATTGAGTATCCGCGAATGTGCCAGAATACAAACCTTTCCGGATGATCATGTTTTCTACTACAAATACCTTGTCGCTGGATATAAAATGGTTGGTAACGCAGTGCCATGCGATCTCGCATGCTGTTTGGCAAAAGCAATAAAAGAACAAATCACCGAAAATCTACCCACATCTTTACACGAAAAATCAAACAACGACACTCGGGAAGAAAAATGCGCCTAACGCAACAAGAAGTCAAAACCATTCAACAATCCGTTGGGGAGGTTGACCCCAACGCGAAACTCATTTTGTTCGGGTCGCGAACCATTGACGAAGCTCGTGGTGGCGATATTGATTTGCTCATCGAATCCTGCGTCATTGATTCGAAGAAAAAACGGGATCTTCGCGATCAACTGTTTCATCGGCTAGGAGCGCAAAAAGTGGATTTATTTGTCACGAAAGATTACAGTGAGCCGTTCGCACGAGTGGCAAGAAGCAAGGGAGTCGAACTATGACAAAAGACGAACAGGAACTACTTAAAGAAGAGATTTCTTCGGTGAATGATGCAGGAGAAATTCTGCGTCAATCCATTGAGAAATGTGAACGAATCGGCGTAAAAAACGAGTACTCTTCGGATGAACTCGAAAGCATCGAAGCGTTTACCAGTCGCTTCGCACGCACCACCGACATCCTGACCCAACGCACGTTTTGCCTAATTGACGAATTGGATCTTGATAGCGAGGGAACCGTTCGCGACCGAATCAACCGAGCTGAAAAAAAGGAACTCATTGCAAACGGTTCTGCTTTTGTCGAAATCAGGAAGCTACGAAATACAATCGCACACGAATATCAAACAGATGCCCCCGAAAAGATTTACGCTGAAATGTTGACTAGTGCTCCACACCTCATCGACAGCATCGCACGACTCAACCAATATATTGAGAAATATAACGTTACATGATTCGCGAATATTCGCATGCATTCGCGGTTTGAACCCGCCGCAACAGAGTTTGAAAGGAAATTATGGAAAACACGAACGAACGAATTGATCTGATCAACATCGAAGACGAGATGCAGCGCGCCTACATCGACTATTCGATGTCGGTGATTGTTGGACGCGCCCTCCCCGATGTGCGCGACGGAATGAAACCCGGCAACCGCCGCATCCTCTACGCCATGAAAGAACGTGGATGGACGCACTCCAAAGCATACGTCAAATGCGCGAAAGTCGTTGGTGAAGTGATTGGTAACTACCATCCGCACGGTGACACCGCCGTTTACGACACGATGGTTCGGATGGCCCAAGATTTCGCGATGCGCGGCATGATGATTGATGGCCAAGGAAACTTCGGCTCCATCGATGGCGACCGCGCGGCCGCCTATCGATACACCGAGTGTCGCCTTCGCCCGCTCGCCGAAGAGATGCTCGCCGACATCGACAAAAACACGGTCGACATGCGCCCCAACTTCGATGAATCCCTAATGGAACCCTCCGTTCTCCCCGCGCGCATCCCCAATTTGCTCGTAAACGGCTCGACCGGTATCGCAGTCGGAATGGCCACAAACATTCCACCACACAACCTCGGCGAAGTCGTCGACGGAACCATCCATCTAATCGATAACCCAGAAGCCACCGTCGAAGACCTCTGCGAACACGTAAAAGGCCCAGACTTCCCAACCGGCGGAATGGTCTACGGCCTCGGCGCCGTGCGCGACTTCTACACCACCGGACGCGGCAAAATCAAAATGCGAGGCAAAGCCGAAATCGTCGAAGACGATAAAGGCAAAGCCAGAATCATCATCAGCGAAATTCCTTACGCGCTAAACAAAACATTGCTCATCAACAAAATGGTCCATCTCGTTCGCGACAAAGTGCTCGACGGAATCTCAGACATCCGCGACGAATCCGGCAAAGAAGGCATCCGACTCGTCGTTGAACTCAAGCGCAACGCCGTGCCGCGAGTGATGCTCAACAGCATCTACAAATACACACAGATGGAATCGACCTTCGGCTCCATCATGCTCGCAATCGACAAAGGTAAACCGCGCGTGATGAACCTCAAAGAGGTTCTCAAATGCTTCATCGACCACCGCTTCGAAGTCGTCACACGCCGCACCCAATTCGACCTCGACAAAGCGAAAGCCCGCGCACACATCCTCGAAGGCTTCCTCCTCGCCATGGACAACATGGACGAAGTCGTCCGCATCATCCGCGACTCGAAGAACCGCGACGAAGCCCAGAGCCGCCTGATCGAAAAATTTGGTTTCACCGAGATTCAGGCGAAAGCCATTCTCGAAATGCGCCTCTACCAGCTAACAGGGCTCGAACGCAGCAAAGTTCAAGCCGAATACGACGAGCTCAAAAAACTCATGGACTACCTCGAAAACCTGCTCGCACATTCAGAAAAAATCTTCGCAGTCATCAAAGAAGACCTCGAACAGATTCGTGCAAAATACGGCGAACCTCGCCGCACCGAACTCTGCATCAACGAAGGCGAAATCAACATGGAAGACCTCATTGCCGATGAGCCATGCGTGATCACCCTATCAAACACCGGCTACATCAAGCGCGTCCCGACCGACACCTATCGCCAGCAGCGACGCGGCGGAAAAGGCGTCAAAGGCATGGCGACAAAGAACGAAGATTTTGTCGAACACATCTTCAGTGCCTCCACCCACGACTACCTTCTTTGCTTCACCGAAGAAGGTCGAATGTACTGGC
>JAOZMR010000203.1 GCA_029934215.1 Pontiellaceae bacterium
AGTTTTTCTCGAAATTCGTGATACCCCTTAGCACCCGTCCCATCCTTGCCTGGACTTTTTTTCAACTTCATCGCGTATCCTTCGTATAAACCCTGCCGTATAGGGAACTCGAGAAAACTAGCAACAATTCCTGTTAAACAAAAGGTATTTCATTTGCGATATCGCTCAGAGTCAAAATGATGACGAAAAAAAAGTTAAAATTCCCCGCAAACATTGACGATCCATAGATGCTGGATGAAAAAAAAGACGAATTCTGAAGATTTATCTTTCAACATTCTGTGAACAGCTTACAGTACGTTGCTTTCCGAGAGGGCGTGATGGCCGAGTGGTTAGGCACGGGTCTGCAAAACCTGTTACAGCGGTTCAATTCCGCTTCACGCCTCCAAATTTTATCAGGAGAGATAATGTCCCTACCCCAAGAACTATTTTACGAGAAGACTCACGAATGGCTTCGTATTGATGACCATACCGCCACCGTCGGAATCACTGACTTCGCGCAAAATCAGCTATCTGACCTCACATTTGTTGAGCTACCCGAAGTGGGTAAAATCGTCGATGCGGGGGATGAAGTTGCTGTGCTTGAATCCGTCAAAGCCGCTTCCGATATTTACGCACCAATTGCTGGCGAAATTGTTGCGGTTAACATGGACCTAGAAGACACTCCCGAGATGATCAACAATAGCCCCTACGAAGAAGGATGGCTGTTCAAAATCAAATTTCAAAAAGAAGAAGATGTTGACAACCTTCTCAGCGCGGCCGCATACGAAGACTTTTGCGAGGAATAGATTGAGTGGCATTGCCGCTCGCCCACAAAAGGACTGCCTTCAGAATCGGCAGTTCCTCCCTTTATCGTCCCACTCCTCGCTGCATTAGTTGGGATACATTGATCTTCTATCACTCCACAACGAAAAGAGTGGTAACGGAAGGGAAATCCGTATATAAAACAACGATCAATTAGGAGAGATGTCATGAACGAACTGCTCAAACTACTGAAAAACAACGCAAAAGAGAGCCCAGAAAATTTGGCTAAATTGCTCGGAATCCCCGTCGACGAGGTGACTCGCCGTATCGCCGAATACGAGAAAGATGGAATCATCCAGGGCTATCAGGCGGTCATTAACGAAGACAAATTGGACGGCGCCCCCGTCACAGCGGCCATCGAAGTTCGACTCACCGCCGAGCGCGAAGGCGGCTTCAATCGTGTCGCCGAACGGATTAGCCGTTTCCCAGAGGTTCGGTCAGCATTTCTGATGTCTGGAGGCTACGACTTGCTCCTTTTTGTCAGCGGAAACACACTCCACGAGGTCGCCAGCTTTGTCAGCGAAAAGCTCTCAACGCTCAGTGGAGTGGTCGGCACTGGAACTCACTTTATGCTCAAAACATATAAACGTAACGACGTACTCATGCATATCCCCGATGAAAACGAACGCCCACAAATCTCTCCATAGTCGAATCGCTAGCCATGTACGCGACATCCCGCGCTCCGGTATACGCGATTTCTTCGACATTGTAAGCTCCCGCGACGACGTAATCAGCCTCGGAGTCGGCGAACCCGACTTCGTCACACCGTGGCATATTCGCGAAGCTGCAATCAAAACCCTCGAACAAGGAATCACCAGCTACACGCCCAACCTAGGGTTGCCTAGCCTGCGCAAAGAAATCTCCGGCTATGTTAAAAAAATCACCGGAACAACATACAATCCAGACACCGAGATACTGATCGCAGTCGGCGTCAGCGAGGCGATGGACCTCGCAGTCCGAGCATTAATTGAACCCGGCGACGAAGTGCTCTACCACGAGCCATGCTATGTCTCCTATAGCCCGGTCATCACATTTGCGCACGGTATCCCCGTCAAAGTTGAAACCACCAAAGAAAACGACTTCAAACTCACTCGCGAAGCCCTGGAGAAAAAAGTCAGCCCAAAGACCAAACTGCTGATGCTCAACTATCCGACAAACCCGACCGGCGCCACCCTATCGCGCGAAGAGATAAACGACATCGCTGAATTTGCCATCGACCACGACCTCATCGTCCTCACCGACGAAATCTACGGCGAACTATCCTACGACCAGCCACACATTAGCATCTTAGAAACACCCGGCATGCGCGAACGCACCATTTACCTGCACGGTTTCTCAAAAGCGTGGGCCATGACCGGTTTCCGCCTCGGCTTCTCCTGTGCTCCGCCCGAGCTGACAGAAGCCATGATGAAAATTCATCAATACACCATGCTATGTGCTCCGATCCTAAGCCAAAAAGCCGCGATCGAAGCCTTAAGAAATCCTGAAGACGATATTGCAACGATGCGAGAAAGCTACGCCGTTCGGCGCAACTATATGCACAACGCCTTCCTCGAAATCGGGATCGACTGCTTCCTACCCGGTGGAGCCTTCTACATGTTTCCAGACATTGGAAAATTCCACCTTAGCTCACACGAATTCGCCATGAAACTTCTAGAAGAAGAAAACGTCGCCCTCGTTCCTGGCACCGCCTTCGGCGAATGCGGCGAAGGCTCCGTCCGCTGTTGCTACGCCACAGCTCTCGACGATATCAAAGAAGCAATGATTCGCATTGCACGCTTTGTTCGGCGCTTGTAGAAAAAACGAAGCAATAAAAGAAAAGGGTTCCAAACCTTGGAACCCTTCTCCTTCAATCGGCGTTTTATATTTAGAAATCTGTTTTCCATGCAACTGAGAAGGAGCGTCCGGGTTCGTGGAGGACAACGCTGCCGCTGCGGTCGGATGAGAGATAGTTATTGTACTGCTCATTAAAGAGATTTTCAACCCCTAGAGTCAACGTGTGCTTTGCGCGAGCGCTTTCAAAATCGTAGCCAATTCGTAGATTGACAACCTGCCATGCGCCAACACCCTCGGTATCAGATGGCGTTTGATCCTGCTTGACCGCGAATTCGGTTTCAACTGTGCCCCAAACTCCATCGGGATGTTCGCCGCGTAGACCAAGGAGTCCGCTGAGTGGCGCGATGTTGGGTAGATCATCACCTGTCTCTTTATCTCGACCTGTCAGGCAGCTGAGGTTTCCAAAAAGTTTCCAAGGTTCGGAAATTGTCCAATCCGCTTTGGTTTCGAATCCGTAGATCTCAGCCTTCTGAACGTTGGCATAGTGTTCATCTGGACCCGCGCCAATGTTGTCGATAATGATCATGTTGTTGAGCTTGTTGTAGAAGGCGGAGACCGATGCGCTTAAGGTTTCGGTGTTCCAGTCGAACCCCCACTCGGTGAAGAGCGATTCTTCCGGGTCGAGGGATGGATCGCCGAAGAGTTTTCCGCCGCCCATGAGGTTGATGTTCGAGAATCGTTCCTCGAGGGTTGCGGCGCGATAGCCACGCGCAACGATTCCCTTAGTGCTCAGGTTCGCGCTCAGCGCGTATGTTGCGCCGAGGTGCGCGTTCCAGGTGATGTCGTCCTCGGTGCTTTCTTCCCAGTTGACCGTTGAAACTGTTTCGTCGTTATGCACCTCAATCCAATCGGCGCGTCCGCCAGCGCTGAGGGTTAAACGATCGGATACTGCCCAGCTATTTTCACCAAACCCGCCGACGGAGAGAAACGAGCTGTCGGGCAGCGGCTTGTCAAATAAGGACGTTCCGGCTCGGGGACCCGCGACGAAATCCCGTTCGCGGAACCCTTTGTAGGTGCGCCGCCAAACATCGGCTCCGGCGACGAGTGTGTGACCGCCGAGTTGGAACCGATTTTCCCATTGTCCGCCGAGAGTGTCGTGGTTTGCTCCAGGACGAAGTTCAGAGACGGGTCCGCCGCGAAAATGGTCAATCACGGCTCGACGATGATTAAACTGGTAGTAGATTTTCAGCTCCGATTCGTCCCAACTTCCAAGGGTTGGAAGCCAGGTGTGGGTGAGATCGATGAGCCCTCGGCGGGTGACAGGATAGGTGATCCACTGTCCGCCGGCTGGAAGCTGAGAACCGCCAGCCGGAACGCCGATGTTTTCGCCTTCATAATATTGAACCTGCGACTCGATGGTATGAGCGGCGTTAAACCGATGACCGACTTTGACGGTGGTTTGACGATCTCGAAACTGGCTATTTTGCATCGTCTCACCGTTTCCATCCTTGTAGCTATCGAAATCGCGGTAGGTTTGCGCGGCGTAAACATAATCGCTCGAATTCGCCCAGCTTCCCCAGACCGTAGTTGAAAAACCCGCAGGATTGCTTTTCCAAACATTGGAAAACCCAAATCCAGATTTCTCCACCCCTTGGAACTTTTTATCTTTAGTGATGATGTTAATGACGCCGCCGATGCTTCCAGACCCGTAAAGCGCCGAGACGGGACCCTTGAGCACTTCGATCCGCTCAATCGAAGCAGGATCAATCAGACCAAGACGAGCATTAATCCCGTTCGCGCTTTCAACGCGTGCTCCATCGATCAACACAACCACGGAATCGCGGCTCAATCCGCGAATATTAACGTCCGACCCCCACGCGCCATCGGAATTCTTCCAAACCCCGGAACAATGCTTTCCAAGGTTTGGAACACTTATAGGCTGATCCTCAAAAATCGCACGCTCATCAACAACAGAAATACCGCCCGGCGTTTTTGAAATCGGCGAAGCATACCCACGAGCCGAAACCACGATCCTCTGCATATTGGTTCCGGCGAACAAGGCGAAAGGAAGAAACAGGAAAAAAAGGATGTATTTCATTGTTTTTTTCCTTTCGCGAACATGGATTTGACAGAAACGCCTGGGAGACTCCCAAGTTTCCCTGTGAGCACCCCGAGTTCATCGGTAGAAGCTTCGACAGTAAGAGCGATAGTTGCGCAATCGTCGGTGGCGTTCACCCCCATACGAGCCTTGATAAGTTTGCCATGCTCGGTGAGCACATCATTAACCGCTGACGCATGAGCAGTACGGTTATCAATAATAATTCCTACGAATCCGGTTCTTTTCTCCATTTTACTCTCCTAACTTTCGGCGAATAAAAAAAATCCGCCACAGTAATTCTGCGGCGGAAGAAGTATAGGCGTAGAACGCCAGCGATAAATTAAACTCTTCATTTGCCTAAGCTCAGGGAACCCCCCTTACCGCAGAAAACAAAACGGAGAGTAGAGCTCTCATTCGGGTGTGTAAATGTTTTTACGAAAAAAATTCTCCGGTGTAGACATTTAAGGGCATTGCCGATTGAAGATTGCCGATTTTTTGGAGAATTGGACTTCCAAGGGTTGGAACCCTTTTCTTTCAATCGGAAATCCTCATTCGGAAATGCCCTCCCCCTGCGAAGTTCCTCTAGCCTGTTCATTCGCAAACTTCATTCATGAACCACTCCTTAACAGTCGTTATTTTTGAATACAAAAATTA
>JAOZMR010000204.1 GCA_029934215.1 Pontiellaceae bacterium
CCATCTATCCACTCCTGATGTTTAAAGTACGGCCCGAGCCTCACAGTTTTTCCGTTTTTTTGTTTTTCGCGATACTCTTCCGAGAGTCGCCCTTTTTTCATGCCCTGAATCTGGTTCATTTTTTCGAGAATGCTTTTTCGTTTGTTTTGATAGTCCATTTGCTCTCCTTGCAGTGTTTGTGTCTAGCCGCTAGACATCATGCGGCGCAAAAAAAGAGCTGTCAACTAATGTCTGCTGGAGTTCGTCGCGTCACCCACGTTTTTAATCTGCACCCATGCTCCTTTATACCACAAGAAAATCCACTGCATGTTCCCATCCTTGTTTAAGATGGTACAGCTGTTGTGTCAAAACACGAGCCTCGTCTAAGCGATTCGCTTCCTGCAGAGAGCGGCGTTGTTGCGTTAAAACCCGCCGCCAAATCGTCATTATAATGTCCTGCGCAGCCCTAGCGGGCTCAATTTCTTTTCCGCGCAATTTGCCATCCTCCATTTGAATCCGAACGGCCAAGCGTTGAACCCCTAGATGATCCGGCGGGAGTTTTTCCATCAGCTCCGTCGGATGGTCTAGCAAGAGTTCCAGGAGGACCTGACTGTCTGGGTCGGTTAGATAGTCCACCGGCAAGTGATCCGCCACAATCGGAAACACCTCCTCGGGGTGAAAAAACAGCATCTGCAAAAGGGCCACCTCGTCAACCGGATGTTTCACCGGCGCGACAGGTAGTTCCCTTTTCGCTGATTGCGCGACCGGCGATGGGCGCGTCTGCTTTTTACGCGCCATATCTTTCCGTAGCGCGGACTGCGAAAGGCCTAGGCGTTCAGCCGCCTGCTGAACCATCCTATCGCGCTGTACCGCGCCCGGCGCATGAGAAATCAACTCCTGGACAGCCCGGGTCGTACGCATCAGCCCAGCCTCCTTCTTAAGATTCTCCGTTTTAGCCGAGCAATTGATCAAGAAATCGAGCGCCGAAACAGCCGAAGCCGCGCACTGAACCAGCGCCTCTGCCCCCTGCGTACGAATCAGCGAATCTGGATCCTCCCCAGCCGGAAGCGATGCCACACGGACGCTCAATTCCTCTGCAATAAATGCCTCCGACGAACGAAGAGCCGCCTTTTGGCCCGCCGCATCAGCATCGAGCACCAAGATCACCTCATCCGCATATCTGCGAACCATCCGGGCATGATCGCTCGTAAGCGCCGTTCCCTGCGAGGCCACCACATTCGATATGCCCGCCTCATGACAACGAATTGCATCGAGCTGCCCCTCCACGATAATCGCCGTTCGCTTCTCCGCCATCGCCTTACGCGCCTTATCAATCCCGAACAACACCCGACTTTTTCGAAACAACGGAGTCTCTGGGCTATTCACATACTTTCCGCCCCGGTCATTCGGATCAATCAACCGGCCGCTAAAACCAATCGTACGCCCCGCCTCGTCGAGAATCGGAAACATCAGCCGCTTCCGAAACCGATCATACGTCGAACCCCGCTCCGAGCGAGCCCTCAAACCCGCATGCTCCATCAGCTCGACCGGAATTTGTTTCTTCTGCGCCCACCTCTCGAGCGCATCGAACCGATCCGGCGCAAAGCCAATTCGAAACGCCTCCACCGTCTCCGGCTTCAAATCACGAGTCTCCAGATACGCACGCCCAGCCTCGCCGTCTGGATGCTCCAGCAAAACGCGGTGATACAGCTGCGAAACGCCCTCATGAATCTGAAATAGCTCTCGTTTATTCGAACGCTGCCCATCGGCATCCTCAAAATTCAGTTCCATACCAGCGCGATCCGCCAGCATCTGCAGTGCGACCATGAAATCGACCTTCTCATACTCCTGAATAAAACGAATCACATCGCCACCCACATCGCATCCGAAGCAGTGATAGATCTGCCGATCTGGGCTAACCGTAAACGACGGCGTTTTCTCGTTATGGAACGGGCAAAGCGCCTTGAAGCGGCCGCCCGCACTCTTCAGCGAAATATACGAACCGATCACCTCGGCGATATCATTACGCTCACGAATCTCATCAATTGTCTCTCTAGGTATTTGTTTCATTTCGCACACTCCTTCCTCTAAACTACCACAACCCGAACCACGAAAGGAACGCTTTTCCCGTGTTTTCGGTGTCTTCCAGCGTAAAAAATGATAAAAGGTGCTAAAGGAGTTTTTATGAACATCATCTACAACGCATCCGCAGGAACAGGCAAAACCTATCGAGTTACCGAGCTGTACTCCGCGCTTGTTCTCGGGCGTCCGCACGACGAATTACCGGTCGAACGAAAACCGATCGACCCACGCCGCATCCTGCTCATGACGTTCACCGACAACGCCGCATCCGAGTTGCGCCACCGCGTAGCAGAACAAATGCTCGCCGCCGAAAAAACAAGCGACCTCGACTCGTCCGATCTAGCCCGCCGCGTCCTCCGAACACTGCCCGCCGCAAACATATCCACAATTCACGCATTCTGCTCCGGACTACTTCGAGAACATGCCCTCGAAATGGGGCTCTCCCCAAACTTCCAAATCATGGAAGACGAGGCTCGAGAAACACTCATTACAGACACACTAAAAGCCGAACTCTTCCAACGGTTGGAAAACGATCCAAACCTCCGCGACTTCTGCGCCGGCATTTCCATTCTTCACGGCGACTATAGCGTCATCGAAACCGTGCGCTCTCTCCTCGAAAAAGCCGCGTCCTGCGGAATCGATTTAAGCAACGCCGAAAACCTACTTCCGGCGGTTGAACAAACCATAACAAAACAGGACTTCGAACGGATTCGCAATGAACTGGCCCGTTTTGGACTCTCTCAAAAAACAGTTCTAAATGCGTTGGATGCTCTAGACAACTGCTTAGCCCAATTCCCGGCAGGGCTGAAGAAATTGAAAAAATTTGGACGCGTCAAAGCTGTAAAACATATATCCAAAGAACTCTTCGAGATTCAGGAAAAATACTTGAGCGAAACATTGTATTCGGAAAACATCGAAAAACTCCAAGCCTTCGCCCGCTACATCGCCGCCTCTGCGAAAGCATTCGTGTTTGCAAAACGCTCGCGCGACGCAGTCGACTTCGGCGACCAGCTCTTGCTCGCCCGCGAGCTGCTCCGTGGCGGATCGTTCAAAGACAGTTTCGACTGGATCGTTGTCGACGAAGTGCAAGACACCTCGCGCGTTCAGTGCGACCTCATCGAATCCCTCTGGGGCAACCAAACCAACCTCGTCGTATGCGGCGACCGCAAACAATCCATATACGCCTGGCGAAGCGCAGACCCAAACGTAATGCCCGACCTCGAAGCCGCGATGGACGCTCGAGGCTCCTGCTCAAAAATCGATCTAAAAACAAGCTACCGAAGTAAAGCCCGCGTCATCGAAGCCGTGAACGAACTATTTAACGGAATCTACAAATCCTACGAACCACTCGAACCACTCTCCTCGCAACCCAACGAAAAACCATGCGTCGAAATCTTAGAAGCCGATAACAAAGAACAAACCAGCGACGAAGAGATGGAAGCAGTCGCACGGCGGATTCGTCTACTCGTCGAAGGCGACGAACACTGGCGCCCAACCTTTGGGCACAACGGCGAACAATTTATCGAAGGCGAACCCTTCCACTACGGCGACATTCTCATCCTCCTCAAACGCTCAACACATCAAAACATCCTCGAAAAAGCACTCCGCACAGCGGGCATCCCCTACACAAGTGGCGGAAAAGGGAACGGACTATTTGAAAAACAAGAAGTGCGCGACCTTCTCCTTTTTCTTCAAGTCCTTACACAGCCAAAAAACGACCTCGCTCTCGTCGGCTTCATGCGCTCACCATTCGCTAACCTGCCCGATAACGAAATCGTGAAACTCGGCTGGGACGGCAAAACCTTTGATCACGAAATCCTACGAAAACAATTCTACGAAACCACCTCCAAAACCGCCGAACGCATTCTCCGATACCGAGCACTAATCGGTACCAAACTACCCTCGCAGCTCATTCGTGAACTTGTCCGCGAAACCGGTTTCGACGCATATTGGGCGGGTCAAACCGTCGGCGAACAACCCCTAGCGAACTTTAAAAAAGCACTCGACTGGTTACGCAAAACCGAGCGCGGCGGGCAAACACTCATCGGCGACGTTGTTCGACAATTTGAAAAACACATCCAAACCCCGCCCCGCAGCGGAGCCTCCGAAGCACTCCTACCCGATCCAGAACAAAACGCAGTAACGCTCATGAGCGTACACGGAGCAAAAGGACTAACCAAACGGGTTTGCTTCATTCCAGACATCAGCTTCGGAGACGTAACAGACTCAGGCTTCGCAAACCTCTCCTCCAACGGAACACTAGAAATGAATCTACCAAGCCTAACAGGTGAAAAAATCAAAACACCCGGATGGACAACCGCGCGCGAAACGGACAAAACAATTCGCAAGCTCGAACAAAACAACGTCTTCTACGTCGCAATGACCCGCGCCCGCGACCTCGTCATCCTCTCCGGAGCCGGCACAAAAAGTTCCAATGGTTGGAAAAAACAAGCCGAGACATTTGCAAAAAACGCATCCCCGGAGATTCTACGGACACTCTCATTCGCCGAACTTCCCGACCTCAAAAAAGAAACAACCTCCAAACACAGCCCCTCCACATCCGTCACCTTCCAACCCTTGGAAATCCCAAAAACGACAGAACGTCGAACCGTCACATCACTTTGCAAAAAAGTCACATCAACAACCAAACGCAAATCATCAACCAGCAACTCCACCCAATATGGAACCCTAGGGCACATCGTCCTCGAAGAACTAGCAAAAAACAACTGGAACGGAGACATCCCGACACTAGTAGATCAGCTTGACAGAACGAACCTCCCCGAGCGAGCCGCACTAAAAAAACAACTCGAAGCGGCACGGATTGTACTCCAGAAAGAAACCGCAGGAGCGGAAGCACTACTTATCGAGCACCCATTCGTCATGAAACGCGGCGACACAATTTTAGATGGGACCATCGACCTGCTCGCCAAATTTCCCAAAGGCTGGAAAATCTTCGACTACAAATTCTCGAACGACACCATAGACACTGCGGCAAAAACCTATTCGCCACAACTTACGGCATATCAAGAAGCGATAGAAAAGCTCAACCCCGGCGAAAACGTTTCAGCATTTCTCATTCTAATTGGCGAGACCGTGCAGCGATCAGAATTGAGCCAGAAACGATTCATGTAATAGCCCTCATACAAAACGCCCTTTTCAGAGATTTGCCTCGCAAGTTGAATGACACCACTTTCACACCGAATTATGCACCAGCCCTCATACAAAACGTCCTTTTTTGAGTTTTGCCTCGCAACTTGAATGT
>JAOZMR010000205.1 GCA_029934215.1 Pontiellaceae bacterium
TCGCCTACGGCTCACAAAAAAAATAAAAAAAACGCCACCAGCACATTTCCGATATATGCAACCAAAAAACACACAATGAATTGGTATAAAAATTGCATGTAAATAAAATAAAAAATAAAAAAATGTTTGAAAAAATTAATAATATTTCAATAAAAAAGAAAGTAAGTTTCTTTATAAGTTTTGTCGTAGGAGTTTTATTTATTCTATTTTCCGCTTTCATTATTTTTAATATGAACGCAAATATTGAAAACGAAAAAATAATTAATAAACTAATAATAATAACAATAATTTCCGGACTAACAGTAACCGGAATTGCATTTGGTGCAACTTGGTTTATTGTTAGTTATGCTCTAAAAGATTTGCAGGAAATTGGAAAATTTGCAAAACAAATAGCCGACGGAAGACTAAACAAAACATTCAGAAGCAGAAGAAAAGACGAAATCGGAAAAATAATAAAATCACTTGTAAATATAAAAGATAGGCTTTCAGTTGTTATTCTTACTTCGCAAAAACTAAGCAAATTACTAATAAATTCAACAGAAAATTTAAACGAAGCTTCTGTAAAAATAACTGAAACCACAAGCGAGCAAGCAACATCGGTAGAAGAAATATCTTCATCAATGGAACAAATGTATGCTACAATAAGTTCAAACAACGAAAAAGCCGAAGATACAAGTAAAATTACACAAATTTCTGTAAAAAAATTAAGAGACAATAAAGTGATGATAATAAACACTTTAAAATCGGTTGCAGAAATAAATGAAAAAATTACAATTATTCAAGAAATTGCTAATAAAACAGATATTTTGTCTATTAATGCAGCTATTGAAGCAGCAAGAGCAGGAGATGCCGGGCGAGGATTTTCAGTAGTAGCACAAGAAATAAGAAAACTTGCTGATAAAACAAAAATTGCATCAAATGATATTATTGAACTTTCAAAATCAAATCAAGAACTATCAAAATTGGCATCAGACGAAATTATTAAAATAATACCTGAAATTACTAAAAGTGCCGAAATGATAAAACATATTGCAGACGCAAGCACAGAACAACAAACCGGTATCAGTCAGGTAAATAACTCAATACAAGAACTTAATAGCGTTTCGCAAAAAAACGCAGCAACTTCCGAAGAAATTTCTGCAACTTACAGCGAAATAATACAATATATAAAAGAATTAAATGAAACAATAGAATATTTTACAGTTTAAATTTATAAACAAAAAAAAATAAAATGGCAAAAATTACAATGAGTGTAATTAAAAAAGTGCAAGATTACATAGACAACAATGCCAACAACTTCAAATATCTTGAAGAACTTGCACACGGCATTACAAGTACAATCCACAACGAGTTGAAAGAATTTAACGTTTTGAGCAGAATTTTCATAAATCTGCCCTACAAATCGTTACCAAAAGCAAACAAAAAAGCAGTTGATGCCTTAACAAACTCGTTAAATGTGAGTTCTAAAATTAGAAGGAACACACAAATTTTGTCTCTTGTAGGTTCAAGCGGCTTGCAGCCTGAATGGAACGATAGAGCAAACTCTCAAGGGCATGTAGGAATACCCTTAATTTCTACCGAGTTTATTGACGGAATACCTATGATGGCTCGTTTACTTGGCGAACTGGGTATTGATATTGAGGGTATTTATGAAGTAAAAGCAGGCATTACCGCCAATGTAATAGAAGAAGAACAAGGCTTGTTTTATGTAGATGACGCACATACAAAAACCGATAAAAAAGGTCGTTTAATTATTGCAGCACAAGATTTTGTAAAATCAAGCAATGTAAAAACTGTTTTTGGTTTGGGAGGAAATATTAGAGAAAATAATTATTTTACATTTATCATTTTCAATAATCAGCTATTGCCCGAAGAAGAAACAAAATTAACTCTTTTGCTTACTTCTGCAATTGCAGATGCCTTTGAACCTTACGTTAAAAAAGGACGGATTTTTAAGAAATAAATACAATGAAAATTTTATACTACGATTGTTTTTCGGGCATAAGTGGCGATATGAACCTCGCCGCTATGCTCGAACTTGGTGTGCCTGAAAAATATTTAACAGATAATTTGGCAAAATTAAATGTCAAAAATTATAAAATTATTGCCGAAAAAAATAATATCAACGGAATAGGTGGAACAAAAGTTACGGTAAAACTAACAAAAGAAGACCACAAACACCGCCATTTAAAAGATATTAAAGACATTATTAATAATTCAGATTTATCTGAAAATATACAGCAAAAATCAATAAAAATATTTGAAAAAATTGCTGTGGCAGAAGCAAAAATTCATCAAACAACAGTTGAAAAAATACATTTTCACGAAGTAGGTGCAGTAGATGCAATTGTTGATATTGTGGGAGCTGCAATTTGTTTAGACTATCTGAAACCGGATAAAATTATTTGTTCTGAAATTGAGCTTGGCAGTGGTTTTGCAAAGTGTGCACATGGTATAATTCCTGTTCCCGCACCGGCAACTCTCGAAATTCTAAAAAATATACCTATAAGCATAGGTAAACAAAATTTTGAAGCAACAACACCAACAGGAGCAGCTATTTTATCAGTAATTGTAGATGAATTTAAGGAAAGCACTTCTATAAATATTAGTAAAACAGCTTATGGATTAGGTCATAAAAAATCAGAAAAACCTAATATGCTTAGGCTTATGCTTGGTAGCGATGCAAAAAAAAAAGTTCATACATAATTGAATGTAATATTGACGATATGAACCCCGAACTTTACGAATATATTTCAACAAAATTATTCAAGGCAGGAGCATCTGATGTCTATTACACAAGTATTTTTATGAAAAAAAGCCGTCCCGGTATTAAATTTTCGGTTCTCTGTAAAAGCGATAAATTAGAACAATTAAAGAAAATTGTGCTTACAGAAACTACAACTTTTGGACTGCGAACTTTTCCTGTAAGCAAAACGGAATTAGAACGGACTTTTGAAAAAAAACAGACTAAATACGGAGAAATTACAATCAAATCGGGTTTCCTTAACGGAAAAAAAATTAAAGAAAAACCGGAATACGAAGATTGCAAAAAAATTGCAGACAATAATAATATTTCAATAAATGAAATTTATGACTTTACAGGAAAAGGATAAAAAATTATCAGAAATATTAAAGGAGATGCAAAGCGTTAGTATTGCATTTTCCGGTGGTGTGGACAGCACTTTTCTGCTTTGGAAAGCAAAACAAGTTTTGAACAAAAATGTAAAATCATACACAATACAAACGCCCTACATTCCGAAATGGGAAATTGCAGAAGCCAAAGAACTTGCAGAAAAAATTGGAGCAGAACACAAAATTCTACAATTAAAATATCCCGAAAATATTAGAAATAATCCCGAAAATCGTTGTTATTTATGTAAAACACAACTTTTTAGTTATCTTAAAAAAATTAGCAAAGAACAAAAAATGAACTTTCTTTGCGAAGGAACAAATGCTGATGACTTGAACGATTATCGCCCCGGAAGAAAAGCAATCGAAGAGTTAGAAGTCCGTAGTCCGTTACTTGAAGCAGGTTTAAGCAAGAGCGAAATACGACAATTATCGGAAAAAGCAGGACTTCCAACATGGAATAAACCGGCTTACGCTTGCCTACTCACACGGCTACCGCACAATACAAAAGTTGATGAAAACATTCTGAAAAGAATAGAAAAAGCCGAAAAGTTTTTGATTGACAAAAATATAAGAGCCGTAAGGGTTAGAACGCACAACAAAATAGCAAGAATTGAAACAACACAAGAGAATATGAAACAATTAATTTCAGAACCTATTAGTCGTCAGACTTATAAGTATTTCAAATCCATAGGCTACGAGTTTGTTAGTATTGACATACTTGGTTATAAAACAGGAAGTTTTAATAAAAAAAATAAATGAATAAAAAACAAATACATAATTTACTTCTACAAGTAAAACAAGGAAATACAGATATTGAAACGGCTACTAATGAGCTAATTGAGTTACCATATAAAGATTTAGAATTTGCAAAAATTGATAACCACAGAGAACTTCGCACCGGCTATCCGGAAGTAATATATTGTGAAGGAAAAACAGACGAGCAGATTTTAGAAATAATAGAATATATGCACAGCCGAAAAAGTAATATTTTGGCAACAAGGGCAGAAAAAACTGTATTTGAAAAACTTATTAAAATCATTCCTATCGCAAAATATAATCCGATAGGAAAAACGATTTCAATAATTAACAAAAAAACAGAACCAACACAAAGCTCAATAGCCATAATTACAGCAGGAACATCTGACATGGCAGTTGCAGAAGAGGCTGTTGAAACTGCCGAAATTTTCGGAAATAAAGTTATAAAAATTTATGATGCCGGAGTTGCCGGACTTCATCGTTTATACAGTAAAATGTCCTTAATTCGTCAGGCAAAAGTTTTGATAGTAATAGCCGGAATGGAAGGAGCACTCGCCAGCGTTGTTGCAGGAATGACTGATAAACCGGTTATTGCAGTCCCGACAAGCATAGGATACGGAGCAAATTTTGGTGGAATTTCAGCACTGCTCGGAATGCTTACAAGTTGTGCAAACAGCGTAACGGTAGTAAATATTGATAATGGATTTGGTGCTGCATATTCGGCAAGTATAATTAATAAATTATAAAATGATAATTACCGGGCTAACAACAAGTATATTACACGTCCTATCCGGACCCGACCACCTCGCAGCTGTTACAACTATTGCTGCGGATAAAAAAAACAAATCGTGGTTTGTAGGTCTTATTTGGGGATTAGGTCATAATTTAGGAGTATTAATTATTGGTCTTTTATTTTGGTTATTTCGCAATTATATACCAGTTGAAACAATCTCTAAATACAGTGAAGTAGTAGTTGGTTTTGTGCTAATTTACATTGGTATAGTTGCAATAATAAAAATAAATAAGAAGAAAATTGATAAAGATAAAGAAGTAAGCAAAAAGAAAGGTATGTTTATAATTATGCTGATTGGATTAATTCATGGATTTGCAGGAATTTCACACATAATAGGGTTATTACCAACACTTGCCTTACCAACAAATACTGCAGTATTTTTATATATATTCGGTTTTATGATTGGCACAATAACTGCGATGATATTTTATTCACAGTTAATAGGAATAATATCAAATAAATTTGAAAAATCAAATAAAAAAAGCAAGTTATTAACATTCAAAAGCTTATTGATAATTTTCACATTAGGTGTTGGTATCTTTTGGATAACAAAATCAATCATTTGAAAAAAAACAAAGCATATAATCGAGTAGATGACTGACTATCACAATAATAGACAGTACACCTCTCACACCGCTATTA
>JAOZMR010000206.1 GCA_029934215.1 Pontiellaceae bacterium
CTAGTGAGACTGTGCCTTTGGTTAGGAGTTCAAATGTCCATTTGGTTACCATAACGGAAAAGTCAGGGCTACACCAAATAGCTAAATGAATTGAAGCGTAAGGATGTATCCAAGTACCTTGTTCTTGAGCTGTTCTATCTTTTGTAACACCTCTAACTACTTGAATTACTTTAGATATGGGAATTCCCATATCACTCGAAAATGCAGTAAAATATTCTTTGGTAGATTTAAGACGTTTATAATCACCAAATAATTTACCAACAGATTGGCACATATCAGTAGCATTCAAATAGCCATCAGAACGCTGGCGGATTCTAGCTCCGTGAAAATCACGGCTTATTAATTGAGTGGTCATAAGTGACACCTCACAGTGGTTGAGACAGAATTTTGATTTAAAACACTTAGCAGAGTGGCATTCTGTGATTACCACCTTTTCGGGTAGCTTTCCCTAGCTAAGTGTATGGTGAATTATAAAGATGACTTATTTGCTTGTCAAGCTTTTTTTAAGCTTGGCGGAAAAACTTTTGCCTGAAACTGATAACTGATAACTTTCCCTTGTTTTAAGTTTAGGCTACGCTAAGGGCAAGTCTATTTTTATCACCGCTCAACTTGGTAGGCGGTATGGCTCATTATTTTTCATCGGTCTATTTAAGTCCTAATTAAAATGATAAGTAATATATTATTCTATATAAATAGCCGCTTTATAGCAATTAAACCTTTGTGAAAATAGGTATTTATTTCATCAAAAAGTAAAACTGACGCAAAAATTGTTTGACTTAATTTTTATTTGCTGTAGAATAGGTATCCAGTTGAAAGGAAAATTTTGTGAAAAGTCTTGGAATTGAAAACAGTCATTTTCAGGGCAACCAAAGAATTGCCCTCTATATAAGGTAAACTATTAGAAATACCATTTTTTCAAAAAATGGTATTTCTTGACTACTAAGTACAGCAAATAACTGATAACTGATTATTGATTACTGAAAACTTTCCCTTGTTTTAAGTTTAGGTGTGGCAAGGGCAAGTATATTTTAATCACACTTAAACACTTTAACCTGGTAGGAGACATTAAATTATGTCAACTCGATACAAACGTACCAATTGGGTACGACGATTGGAGGACTTTTCCTCCGGTTGCTCAAGTGGTTTTGGACTTGGGCAATGCTTAATAGCGGGCATACTCGCTATCTTTAGTGGGATAAGCCGATTACTGCCGGTGACGCGGTGGTTATCTGTTATCCTTTCGCCGGATGTGCCGGTGGTATCTACTACGGGGGCTAGTTCCCTGAAATCTCCTGCGTCTATTTGGCGTGGTGTTGTGTTTGTTGCGTCTGTTGTTGGTTTGATGGCGATGGGGCGTGGTGCTTGGGCATTTTCTTGTTCGGATGTCACCGAAATCCCTAAAACTGAGTGTGAAGCCTTAGTTGCTCTTTACGATAGTACTGACGGTGATAATTGGAAATACAATACCGCTTGGAAAGTGACTAATACACCATGTAGTTGGTATGGAGTTACTTGTAGTGATGGAAATATTACACAACTTGTTTTGTCAATCAACCAACTGAGTGGAACAATTCCATCTGAATTAGGTAATCTGCTCAATTTAACAGAACTTACTCTGTACCGCAACAGACTGAGTGGAACAATTCCACCTGAATTAGGTAAACTGGTCAATTTGACAAAACTTGCCTTGTACCGCAACATACTGAGTGGAACAATTCCATCTGAATTAGGCAATCTGGTCAATTTAACAGAACTTACCTTGTACAAAAACCAACTGAGCGGAACAATTCCATCAACGTTAGGTAATTTGACTAATTTGACAGAAATTACCCTGTACCAAAATAAACTGAGCGGAACAATTCCATCAACATTAGGTAATTTGACTAATTTGACAGAAATTACCCTACACCAAAATAAATTGAGCGGAACAATTCCTTCTGATTTAGGCAATTTGATTACTTTGCAAAGGCTTTCTTTGAGTGAAAATCAACTAAGTGGCACTATTCCCACTGAATTAGGTAATTTAACTAATTTACAAGAGCTTCATTTGTATGTCAACCAATTGACAGGAACGATTCCACCAGAGTTAGGCAATTTGATTAACTTGCAAGAGCTTTCTTTGGGCTACAATCAACTGACAGGAAATATTCCACCAGAGTTAGGTGATTTGATTAACTTGCAAGAGCTTCATTTGGGTGGCAATCAACTAAATGGAAATATTCCACCAAAGTTAGACAATTTGATTAATTTGCAAAGGCTTTCTTTGAGTAGCAATCAACTAGGTGGCCCTATTCCTACTGAATTAGGTAATTTAACTAATTTGCAAGGGCTTTATTTGAATGAAAATCAACTAAATGGCACTATTCCCTCTGAATTAGGTAATTTAAATTTGCAATGGCTTGATTTGACTGATAATCAACTAAGTGGCCCTATTCCTGCTGAATTAGGTAATTTAACTAATTTGCAATGGCTTAATTTGACTGATAATCAACTAAGTGGGTCATTACCATTAAGTTTAATGAACTTGAATAAATTAATTTCTTTTAGCTTTGAAAAAACAGAGTTATGTGAACCAGTAGATACAAATTTTCAGACTTGGCTAGCAGGTGTTGTCTCTTTCAGTACTGGTGTTAAGTGCGGTGAAGAATGTACTAATACTATCCTTAATGTTTCTACTGGTGGCTCAGATACAAATGGCAATGGTTCAGAATCTGCACCATTTGCTACCATTCAACATGCAATCAATACTGCTAAAAATTGTAACATTGTGTTAGTTCAGCCCGGAACTTATGTTGAAAACATCAAATTCAACGCCAAAAATATTACTGTCAAATCTACAGATGGTGCCGAAAAAACAGTTATTGACGGTAACAAAAGTGGAAGTGTAGTGGTATTTAAGGATTACAATTACAGGGATACAACAAATAAGCTGAATGGATTTACGCTTACAAACGGTCAAGCAGATGAAGGAGGTGGGATTTACTGTAGAAATTCTAGCCCAATTATTGAGAATGTGATCATTTCCAATAATTCGGCATCACATAATGGAGGTGGAATCCAAATTCGGGCTGGCTGTGATATGAGTGTGATAAATACCACTATATTGGGTAATCAAGCACCTAACGGAGGTGGAATTTATAGTATATCTTCCAGTCCAACTTTGGAAACCGTGACAATAAACGGAAATTCAACTACCTATGGAATGGAAGGTGGTGGTGGAATTCACCATGACAATTATGGTTTTATGAAGCTCACAAATGTCACGATCTCAGACAATTCTTCAAATGAAAGAGGTGGTGGTTTAGCTGTATTTGGTGCAATGAGCCTCACAAATGTAACGATCTCAAACAACTCTTCAGATATGAGTGGTGGTGGAATATATAAATCTAACGCCAGTGAATTTACTCTGAAAAATGTTTTGGTAACTGATAATTCTGCGACTGATTCAGGTGGTGGAATAGCTTTTTCCGGTAGTAACAATGTAAATCTAATGAATATTACTATGTCAGGTAATAAGGCAACTAAAGGTGGGGGAATGTACTTTTCTCACTCCGAAAATCTAAATTTGGTCAATTCTATTTTATGGAATAACTCCCCACAGGAAATATATTTCACTGATTGGGAGGAACCAAACATTAATCTATCTATTGCCTATTCCAATGTTGAAGGTGGACAAAGCGGAATTGTAACCAATAATAATAAGGGTACAGTAATCTGGCTTGATGGAAATATTGATGTTGATCCATTATTTGAAAATGGCTATCATCTATCCGATAACAGCCATCTCATTAATGCAGGTACGTCAGAAAATGCTCCAAATACCGACATTGAAGGAAATCCACGCGATTCTAAACCTGATATAGGTGCCTACGAAAATGCCAGCAGTCAACTAAAACTGTCCATTGAGCCAAGTGCTTTGCAAGTCTGCAACGGCGACAGTTTCGATGTCATCTTCCAAACCATGATAGAAGAATTACAATCAGTTGACACGGTGGCAATTAATCTTGGCTTTGATCCAGCAACATTAAAATTCAACAGCCTCACTAACAGTGGCGTGCTTGATTTTGAAATGACAAATAAGCACGACAATGGCAGTATCGAATTTACGGCTGGCGTTTGGGATAATCCCGTACCAACCCAAACCTTTGACATGTTTACCGTCAACTTCACCGCCCAACAAGCCACTGAAACAACGCTAACGTATGACACCAGTAAAAGTAGCCTCACTTCTGAAGGTGAATCTATTCTATACTTTGTTGAGAATGGACAACTGACTGTCTCCAATTGTTTCGGGTATCAAGTGGATTTACAACGCAAAAACCCCAAACCAGATAATAGTTGGGAAACGGCATTAGAAATCTCAATAGGCAGCCAAACCAATGCCACAAAATACAACGATACCAGTGACCAAAACGGTCAAGGCAATATCGCTGTAGAAAGCACGTTAGGGAATCAAGACTATATCTGTGTCAAGAACGCCCATACACTCGCTAACAAAATAGAAGCTCCAATTGACATCAACAACATTGTTGACTTTGGAACCTTACTCGAAGGCGATAGCAATGGTGATAATGTCTTATCTGTAAATGACTTCAGCCAAGTATTCCAAAGTAAAGGCAAATGTACTGATGATACAGGCTTTAATGCCAATGCTGATTTTAACGTAGATGGTTGCGTTACGATGGATGATGCCAAATTCCTAAAAGAATCACCTATTGGCAATTTGGGCAAAACTTCCGCATGTACTTGGAATAGTAGTCTAAGTATGCTAAGACGAGGAACACGCGATGGTAAGAGTGCAGTCACACTGGGTACAACTACCATTCCAACTGGTTTAACGGTTGGCGATACTTTTGACTATGTGATTAAAGTTCAAGCCGGTACGCAATTGGTAGATACTACTGGTGCTTATCTCAACTTTGATCCCAAACTGCTAAAAGTGAATACCATATTGCAGGGAGAAACTTTTGACTTCGTGTTGCAAAGCAGTTTTGACAATGAACTGGGCAATATTGACTTTGCCGCTGGTGTTTGGGATCACGAAATACCCAAAGGTACGTTTACACTCGTCACGATAAACTTCACCGTGTTAAGTGTAGGTGGTGAAGAAACGCTATCCTTCAACACAACCGGTAATCGTGTGACTACAACCGTGTCAGGTGGTAGTTCAGTCACGGCACAAGATGAAAGTGGCGAACCTGTGATTGAAGAGATAGAAGAACCTGTAATTGAAGAACCCACAGGAAACTACACCGCCTCTGGCATAATCCGCGACAAAGAAGGCAATCCAATTGCAGGTGTTAATGTACAAGTAGGCGATA